>CAXCCM010000001.1:0-47142 GCA_963981005.1 uncultured bacterium
GAATTCAGCGTGAATGCTTATGATCCTGATGGTAATACATTAGAATACAACTGGCAACTCGATGGCACTCAAGTTTCTGTAAATGCATATTATGACTTCCTCCCAGATTTCAATTCTGCGGGAGTTTACGAAATCACATTGGATATTACAGACAATTTTGTTACAGATAACAGTATTAGTTTTAGTTGGAACGTTACCGTTATTGATGTTGACCAAGAGATAATTGTTGTAGAATTAATTCCTAATGTAACTACAATTGCTTTAAATGAAGGTGAATCAGTTGCTTTCTCTATAAATGCATTTGACCCAGATGGAAACGATCTTACATATTCCTGGGATTTAGATGGAGCACAAGTCAGCATTTTAGATTCCTACGAATTTATTGCAGCTGTTGGTTCAAATGGTTCCTATCTGCTTACATTAAATGTAAATGATAACTATTCTGATAGCTCATTAGAGTTTAATTGGGATATCACAGTATTTGATCCTTCAATAAATATTGTTATTAATCAAATCTCCCCAGCACCTGGAAATCTTTCAATAGCAGAGAATGAAGAAATTAATTTCTTTGTTGATGCATCTACACAAAATGGTGATGACCTTACATATAGTTGGATGCTTGATGGATCTATTGTTTCAACAGATGCATTTTATGATTTCCTTACTGACTTCAACTCTGCTGGAGAATATTTAATCAATTTAGAGATTGAAGATGAGATGAATCCTGTAACTCATCTTGAATTTACATGGATTGTAACCGTAACTGATGTTGATCAGGAGATCGTAATTAATTCTTTAGAACCAGAGCCTGGTCTTGTAACAATGCTTGAAATGGAAGTATTAAACATGTCTATCGATGCATTTGACCCTGATGGGAATGATCTTGATTATCTGTGGAAAAAAGATGGTGAAGAAGTTTCCACATCAAGTTTTTATAATTTCTCACCAGATTACAATTCTGCAGGTGAATATCTTATTATTCTATCAGTTACAGATAATTTCTCTGACAATTCTCTTGTTTTTGAATGGAATGTAATTGTGGAAGATGTAAATCCAAACTTGATTATTGATGATATAAATCCGAATCCCGGTGAAATGAATATAGCTTTAAACGATACAATAAATTTCTATATAAGTGTAAATAATCCTTATGGAGATATCTTCTTTAGTTGGGTTTTAGATGGAGCTGAAGTATCAACAAATTATGATTTCCAATTCAATGGAAGTGAATATACTTTAGGGCCATATTATCTACAACTTACAATCTCTACAGAAGATATTACTCGAGAGACCTTGCAGTTCGATTGGGGAATTACTGTTACAAATATTAATTTAATGCCAATTGCTGACGCAGGGGAAGATCAGCATGTAACTCATAATGTTTTAGTTCAGTTAGATGGCTCCGGTTCATACGATCCAGAAGGAGAAGACCTTACATATTTGTGGATTACACCAGATGAGATTGTATTATCAGATCCTACAATTGTAAATCCTACATTCAATGCTCCGGATGTTCCCGGTGAGGTTGACTATTACATTCAGCTAATTGTAAATGATGGATATTGGAATTCAGAACCAGATGAAGTTATAATTACAGTTGATGAAATCGGGATCGACGATCCGGTTATAATTCCTCATTTAACAGAATTACATAACAACTATCCGAATCCGTTTAATCCATCCACAATTATCAAATTCGATGTAAAGGATGATGAAACCGCAATTCTAAGGATCTTTAATTTGAAAGGACAACTTGTAGAAAGCAATATATATAGCTCCGGTTCTCATACTTTCGAATGGAATGCAAATAGAGTTAGCTCCGGTGTCTATTTCTATCAACTTAAAAGCAGTTCATATACAAGTACAAGAAAGATGATCCTCCTAAAATAGTAGAACGGTTAACAACAAACAAAACAACAGCCCCGATAATTCGGGGCTGTTGCATATTACTAATACGATAAATAACTATATCACTTCAGTAGTAAGCATTTTTTAACAGACTCAGATCTACCATCAATATATAATCTATAAAAATATATTCCAGAGCTTACCTGTTTATTGTTGGAATCTTCCCCATTCCAAACAATCGAATGTTTCCCTGCCGAAATATCATTGTTTAAAAGTGATCTTATCTTTTGCCCTTTTACATTGTAAATTGATAATTTAACTTTGGCTTCTTCGGGAATTGAAAAAGAGATCGTTGTTGTTGGGTTAAATGGATTCGGATAATTATTAAGTTGAATATTTGTAAATGGTACAATTTCTGGATCAACTGAAACTAGATCTATCCATTCTTCTTGAAACTCAAGATCTATTGCTGCATATCGCAATGCACTATTAGTAAGATTTCCTCCTCCAGAAGTTTGACCGGTACAAGATCCATAATCTCCATCATCCATAAAAACAAAATGTAATTTTGCATGATAATTACCCGGTTCATTACTCATTATTTCCAACTTATCTCCAAGAGTAACATTTACAGGCAGCATGTCTTCAAATTCAGGAGCATAATTCCCATCATAATGATTAGCTGGATCGATAATATTATCGTTAGGGTTCGCATTTATGTATAAAATATCTGACCAAGTTTCACCTGAATCGTCTGAGATTATTATGCAAATTTCTGGTTGTTCAACCCATCCCCCATAATCAGGTACCTCATAAAATGCATTCTGCAGCTTTCTTCCATCATGCCATACACCAACAACCCAATTACCATTTGATGTCATTTTACAATTACTCTCATGATAATATGCATCCTGCCAACCACCATCAGAATTGAAGAACCAGCTTGGACAACTAGCTGGAATTATTGACTCAAGGTTCTCATCATACTCATCAATTTCACCATCTTCATTAAGATCGTATGCAATTGCTAATTGATCATCTCCGGGATCTGTATCCTGAATATCCAGATCATAGAAACTGAATCCACCTGTAATTGTATTAAATGTAAATATTTTGGGATAAATAAACTGAGGAAAGTAATTGCCAATGTTAATATTATCTTGTGAATTGTAGTTTACACCACTCATCCACTGTACTTTTGAGTTATCATCACCCGTGAATACTCCATTATAGTGTGATAAATCATAACTTGGAATTGCATACATTTCTTGATTACCAAACATCGGTAGACCAGTATAAGTGTTTGTTAAGTTAGGAAGTTCCTGTTTTAATTGTTGAGAATGTTTTGTGAAGGTTTCTCCATAATCATTGCTATACAAGGCAAAAAGAGAATCTGCTACATTTCCAAAGAACACAACTTTTCCATCAACATCACTTACTATCATGTCTTTATTAACTTTTGCTATCTCATTATAATACATACTATCAAAATAAGGGAAAGGTTGCACTGTCCAATCGAATGAAGTCCAATTCAATAGATGATCTGAATTGAAATCTGTATATAAGTAAAGTGAATTGGGACCGCACCCTCCTGAACTACTTAGGTTGTTTCCATAAATATGAATTCTTCTATGCCCAGCAATTGGTGAAGGGCCAATATGAATTTGTGGCCAAATAAATTCATCATCAATATGCCCTGTAGCCTGCTCACCGATCTCAGGATTATCAATACTAATTATCGGACCTATCCAATTCCCCGGGAAACCAGATTCATGAAATATAGAAAATGACATTGAACAATCATAACTTCCATCATATTCAACGACAGAGTGCCAAATAACAAATGGATCTGCAGTTATTGGATCTATCGCTATTGAAGTAAAACCTTCTCGAATAGAACTAAATGGATTAGCTTGTTCACTTATATTCAAGGTACCATCAGGATTCATATAACTATAATATGCACGTCGATCAAAAGTAATATTGTCTGTTTCTGATCGAGCATAAGAAATAAATATTCCTCCTGCAGGATAACCATTTGGTTGTGAATTTTCTGGTTGAATTCTTACGTTGTGCCCGTTGTAGCTGAATGGCATGAAATCATAGAACGAGTTTATAAGAAAAGTTGTAGATTCTCCATCTCCATTGGGTATAAAGGAATATTCCGGAGCTGGATCCTGCTCTCTGTGTCCGGTTCTTGTTCCCACGTGTGTAACTTGATGTTGAACATCAATTGCAATTTGAGACGGCTGCATAAAATCATTAGCGAATACAAATACAGATAATAAAGTAATTAAAAAGATTATAGTAATTCTCATTTCTCCTCCCCAAAAAAAATGAAATAGCATGCCTAAAGATTGATTTATTTTAGATATTTTTGTCAAATCTTACATTTTTACTCCTCATATGATACAACAATAATATGCAATTGTAATTCCAATCTAATGAAATCAAAAATTTATTAATACTAATTAATAAATATTAACTAGTTATAGTGTTGCCCATCACATTTATTTTTTATCTTTCATAGAGTTTATCAATTTGTATGAAATATCTTTTTCTGCGGAATTGATTATGCAGTTAGTGCTTTGTATTCAACGATAAAATAAAAAACCTTCCAGATTAAATGGAAGGTTTTTTTGTTTTTATCTCTATCTATGAGTTACGGATTGATCCTGTTTATCATTCTTGGAAATGGAATAACTTCACGAATATAACGAATACCGCTCATCCACTGTATCAATCTTTCGAGTCCTATCCCAAATCCACTATGTGGAACAGAACCGTATTTTCTAAGATCGAGGAACCATTGATAATCCTTAACATCGTATCCTTCTTTTTTAATTCTATCTAAAAGGATATCGTGATCATCTTCACGCTGCGATCCACCAATGATCTCTCCAAATCCTTCTGGTGCGATTAAGTCTGCTCCCAGAACAAGATCAGGGTTATCTTTATCACGTTTCATGTAGAATGATTTTATCTCTTTGGGCCATCTTTCCACAAATACTGGCACATCATACTCGGCAGTGATCATCTCTTCTTCAGGAGCTCCGAAGTCATCTAAATAATCAATTTCAACACCTTTACTTTTAAGCATATCAATAACTTCTCTGTGTGTCATTCGTTTAAATGGAGCATCTGCTTTTTTCAGTTTCTCTACATCTCGTTCAAGAATTTCTAACTCTTTTGAATTTCTTTCTATTACTGTGCGAATTACAAAACGAATTAGTGCTTCCTGAATCTCTATATTTTCATCATGCTCAACAAAAGCAGCCTCCGCATCCATCATCCAGAATTCAGTAAGATGTTTTCTAGTTTTCGATTTTTCTGCTCTGAAAACAGGACCAAAGTCATAAACTTTCCCCAGACTCATTATTCCTGCTTCCAAATAGAGTTGCCCAGATTGAGAAAGGAAAGCAGAACCCAAGTCAAAATATGGAACTTCAAAAAGAGTAGTTGTTCCTTCACTTGCATTTGGTGTAAGAATTGGTGAATCGAATCTGTAAAATTCGTTCTTATTCAGGTATTCACATATTGCATAATAAACTGTATGACGGATCTTTAGTGCTGCTGTCTGCTTTTTAGACCTTAACCATAAATGTCTTTGAGAGAGTAAGAAATCAACTCCGTGTTCCTTCTTCCCTATCGGATAATCTTCAGATTTTCCAATGATATTTAGATCTTTAAGTTGGAATTCAAACTCACCTTCACGCTTTGGGTGTTCTTGAGGAACGCCTATTATTTCTACGGAACACTCTAATGTTATCTTTTTAACTTTTTCGAATATTTCTTCACCCATTTCTGGTTTAAAAGCTACTGCTTGAATATCTGCATGAGCATCACGGAAAATTACGAAACGTAATTTACTGCTGCTTTTACGATAATTTCGTACCCAACCGCGTAATTTTACTTCTTCACCGATATGGTCTTTTATCTCTTTTAATGTTATTAATTTCATCTATATTCTCCGATTATTTCTTTTTATCTATTTTATTTACAATTTCTAATGCAACTTCTAACGCACGGGTACCGGCATTACCATCAACAACCGGATTTAAATCTGCTTCAACCGCATGAATGAAAGATTCCAACTCTGTTGTGAGCGCATCTTTCTCGCGATCGGAAGCCTTCACCTCCACAATGTCAACTACATCTTTTGTATCAATATTTTCATATTTACCCATCATTAATTTAGGTAAAACTTTATATAAATTCTTAGATTTCTTAATATGCTTCACGCTCTTATCCTGAAAGTCAATTGAGAAGTAACCATCTTTTTGGAATATTCTTAATTGCCTTGAACGCTTCATTGAAATACGGCTGGCAGTAATATTTGCAACTGCACCATCTTCAAATTCAATTCTGGCATTTGCAATATCAATGCTTTTGGTCATTACTCCTGCCCCACTTGCACTTATATGCTTTACTTTACTTTCCATAAAAGAAAGGATCAGATCAATATCGTGGATCATGAGTTCTAATACAACAGGAATATCAATTCCTCGCGGTGTGAATGGTGCAATCCGATGGCATTCCATGAAAATTGGCTTTTTTACTTTATCCTCAATCTCCATAATTACCGGATTAAATCTTTCTATATGACCAACCTGGATCTTTAAATTATTTTCCTCAGAAATTTTAATAAGATCTTTAGCTTGCTGTAAAGTTTCAGTTATTGGTTTCTCAATAAAAACATGTATTCCCTTATTAAGAGCTTTCTCAGCTAATTCAAAATGTGATATTGTTGTAACAACTATGAACAGAATGTCAATATCGGCTATAAGTGACTCAAAATCGGGAAATGACTTCGTACCCAATCTTTCAGATATCTCCTCAGCACGCTCTTTATTCTTATCATATAGTCCTACAAAATCACATTTCTTACTCTCATTAAGTATTCTTGCATGATTCTGCCCAAACTGACCTACTCCAACAATTCCAACTTTTAACATCTAAACTCCTTAAATATAACAAAAAATGTTAAATTCAAATTTTTTAGGAATTTCCTCGTGTCAAGCAAAGAAATAGATGTTCAAATGTAGAAATGCCCTCCAAAAGTTTCCAATCAAAATTGTACATCTTTGATTTCCTTTGTGCAATAACTCTTTCTTGACACTGCATTAATTGCAAAAATGATTGTTTTTGATGTTTAATTTTTTGGAGAAAAAATGAATAAAGCACTTTTATTAATATTAGATGGATATGGAATTAATAGCAAGAAATACGGAAATGCAATAGCTGCAGCGAATACTCCTAATTTAGATAAATTCCACACACAAAATCCTGTTGGTAAGCTTACAGCAAGCGGACTTGATGTTGGACTGTTAGATGGAGACATGGGAAATTCTGAAGTTGGACATCTAAATATTGGTGCAGGTCGAGTCGTATATCAAATGAATTCACTTATAATGAAAAAGATAGATGATAAATCTTTTTTTGAGAATAAAGAAATTATAGATGCTATAGATCATGTTAAGATTCATAAAAGTAATCTGCACATTATGGGTTTACTGTCAAATGGTAATGTTCATAGTAATATAAATCACATCTGGGCATTATTGAAATTTGCAAAAGTAAATGGATTAGAACAAGTATATTTTCATGCATTCATGGATGGACGTGACACTTTGCCAAACTCGGGGTTCGGCTTTATAAAGGAGTTTCAGCAAAAATCAAAAGAGATTGGGATTGGGAAGATTGCAACAATATCCGGAAGATATTATGCGATGGATCGTGATACACGTTGGGATAGAGTAGAGAAAGCGTATAAAGCATTTGTTCAAAGTGAAGGTGAAAATTTTACTGATCCTATCAAAGCAATTGAGAGTAGCTACAATGACAATATTTCAGATGAATTTATAATTCCTAAAGTAATTGTTACGAATGGTAAGGCTGTAGCTAAAATCAATGACAATGATTCTGTAGTAGCCTTTAATTTTCGAGCAGATAGAATGAGACAAATCACACGTGCTCTCAAGATCACAGAATTCGACGAGTTCCCAACAGAAGATCTTAATAACCTTAAATTTGTTTGCTTCAATGAATATGATGTGAAATTCAATGAATTTGTTTCTGTTGCATTCAAATTACCAAAACTTAATAATATTTTAGGTGAGATCATTTCTAAGAATGGCTTAAAACAATTACGTTTAGCAGAAACAGAGAAATACGCTCATGTAACATTCTTCTTTAATGGTGGAGTGGAAGAACCTTTTATGAATGAGGATCGAATTCTTGTGAAATCGCCTAATGTTGCAACTTACGATCTAAAACCAGAAATGAGTGCTTTTGAAGTTAAAGATAAATTAATTTCTGCTATTAATAGCAATGAATACTCGCTAATAATAACCAATTTTGCAAATTGTGATATGGTTGGGCATACTGGTTTTTTTGATGCCGCCATTAAGGCTGTAGAGACCGTTGATAAATGTATTGGCGAAATTATTCCAATTGGAAAAAAGAATAATTATAATATATTGTTAACTGCCGATCATGGAAATGCTGATAAAATGCTTGATAGTAATGGGAATGTCTTCACCGCCCATAGCTTGAATAAAGTTCCATTAGTTATTTCTCTTACTGGGAACAACCTCGCAGTTGATGGAGGTAAATTAGCTGATATTGCACCTACAGTTCTTAAGATCATGGGAATTCCAAAACCACCTGAAATGACAGGAAAATGTTTAATCTAATTACAAGGAGTTTTATATAATGAGATCAGTTGATAGAATAGATATAAAGAAGAAAAGGCAAATCCCTGCTGCAACAAAATTAATAATGATGTTAGCTGTAATCATGGGTTTAGTATTGCATACTTGTTGGAAGAAAACTCAGGGTGACAACCTGCAAATATCTGATATTCAGCTTTCTAACATTACTCGTATAAGTTTAGATATTTCTTTTACTATTGCAAGTAGAGCCAGTATAGAAATGGAAAAATCTTTTATGATAGAAATTTATGCAAACGATGGAGAGCTACTCGCCAGCAAACTCACTCATATAAAGCTCCCACCAAAAACCAGGAAGAGATATATAAAAGTTTTACAGAAATTTAATATGCCACTAGAAAGTCCCGACGACATTACTGATTTTAAAATATACGTTTATAAATAGGAGAAACTATGAAGAAATATTTTGTATTAATTATATTGATATTCATAATAAATCTAGCATTTGCCAGCAATCTTAATAAAGATGTAATAAATGAGTTAACTTCCAATCAAATAATTTCAGGTGATTCTCTTTTTACAATATTATCTGATTGGCAAAATTATTCACAACCGCAAAAAACTGGTGTTTTTCTTTTGGAACATAATCAGGTTAATGATACTTTGGCAGCACCTTATGTTGTTTATATTCCTAATGGTTACAATGCAAAGAGTAAGACTCCTCTCATTATCTATCTTCATGGTGGTGTAAGCACAAAAGTTTTTCATGATACCCCAATTGAATATGCAGAGCAAAATTATTTTACAGAATATGCTGAAAAGAACAATTGGATAGTTGTATATCCAATGGGAAATAATGATACAGCCTGGTGGAATTTAGTTGGCATCAATAATATAAATGCACAAATTAGAGAATTAAAATCCCAGTATAACATTGATGATAATAGAATTTACATTACAGGATTCTCTGATGGTGGATCCGGATCATTTCATTTCGCATTAAATGCTCCTGATGATTTTGCAGCATTCTATCCTTTAAACGGGATGCTCTCTGTTGGAAGCATTGTAACACAAATCCCGGTTTATCTTCCAAATTTAAAGAATAGATCTGTTTATGCTGTTAATACTGATGATGATGGACTCTACCCAGCCAAGAAAATGCGTGAGTTAATGGAGCTCTCACTAAAAGCTGATGCAAATTTGTTTTATAAAGAATATTGGGGAATCGGACACACATTTGAATATGCTAGTAGTGAACTTCCAATTTTAATTGATAATATGAAAACCAAGGTGAGAGATATTTTCCCACCAGAAATTTATTGGGAAACATCTATGCTTGAATATGGGAAGTGCGATTGGCTGCAGATAACAGAAATTGATACAATGCAAACTCATAAGGAATGGCAAAAAGAATATAATGTTAAGCTAACTGATGAACGTGTTTCATTTGGGTTTTATAATGATCGTGAATATAAAGGAATTGGAGCGAAGATCACAAAGATAATGCCAGAGTCAGCTGCAGAGGCAATGGGATTAGAGGAAAATGATATAATAATTAAAATGGATGATGTTGAAGCAGAAAATATTGGAAAATTAATTGAATTACGAAGTACAAAAAAACGTGGTGATGAATTTACATTAACTATTCTTCGAGCTGATGATGAAGTAGTGTTAAATGGTCTGTTTCCAAATGCATCTAGTTATAATGCTCTGAGTTATGAGAAATCCTCAGGTGCTGTGAAAGCAAACTATTTTGGGAATCATTTTAATATTGAAACTTCACGAGTTTCTCAAATTGCAATTTACATTCACCCTAAAATGATAAATATGAAAATACCCATTATTATAACTTTAAATGGGAATGAAGTATTTAACGAAATCGTTCAGATAGATCGTGAATTTATGGTTAAGAATCTTCTGGAAAATCATGACAGAAAAGCTTTATGGACTAACAAAATATTTTTAAATGTTAATAAATAAATATGAATAAATTACATCTCCTGCTAATATTAGTTATTATCTTCTGTTTTTCATGTGATACAACATCACCTGAAGAGCTAGATAAAAATGCGATCTTAGATATTCTAGATTCAATTCAAACTAACTTCAATTTTGATGATCTTAATGGTATAATGCAAAATTATCATCAATTGTTCAATCATAATGGATATTCTTATGGCTCAGAGAGTATTAGATGGGAAATTAGATTAAATGACTTTAATGAAATGACCTTTGATAATATAGATATTGTAATTAATGGTGATTTTGCTACTGCTTCTTTTGTTATGCATCTAGATAACACTTCATTAAATGAACCTTCAGATGAGAATGGTGATTTATCGTACTTTTATTATGACTATGGTAGCTGGAAATTATGTGGTGAGGACTTTGTTATTTTACCTTAATGCCTTGGCTGATAAGCTCCACATCCTATAAATATATTATCATTGAATTTTGTAAGATAAGTTAACTTCATTTCAACTTTCTGAGTCTCATAATTTCTCCAGTAATACTCGATCCATCCATTATTAGACTCATTCATAAGTTTAAGAAAAGCTTTAACAAAATACTTCCCCGCTGAATCTTTCAAGTCGATAAGATTCTTACCGATCAATGCTTCTTCTGCTCCGTGGCTTAAGACATTACCGTCCATATCAAAAACAAAAATATATAGATCTTTAAAATGGAATTTCCCAGCTTTATTTTTGAAATCTATAAAAGCTTTTTCTGTACCTACTTCTTGCATATAGATGATTGCATCAATAACCATTGCTTTTGCTTGTAGGGGCGTACCATATTTAATCATATCTTCGTGGGAAGCTAATGCAGATCCTGCATAGGTGCTCTGGTCATTTAGATTTTCCTTTATAGGATCATTTGATTGAGGGCTTTCTGACAGTAAACTCAGACTGAATAAAGTAATAATTAATAAGATGATAAATTTTTTCATTCTTACCTCCTATTTGTTATAAACAATGTAATTGTTAATTAATATATTGCTAGAAAAAAAAGCCGCTCTTTCGAACGGCTTTTGTATTGGTGCAGAAGGCGGGACTTGAACCCGCACACCATTAGATGGCACAAGATCCTTAGTCTTGCGTGTCTGCCAATTCCACCACTTCTGCGAATCTCTTATTCAGTTGCTTCTTTAGCTGGTTCTTCAACCGGAATTACTGGAAGCTCTTCCTGCTCAAGCGGCTGTTCTACAACTTGCTCTTCTTTCATTTTGTCAACTGCCTTACTTCCAGTTGTAGCTTTCTTTCCTTTTAATTGAAAAGCGAGCAAAATGCAATTTATCATGAAAAGAATTGCAAGGATCTGTGTAGCATTCTTCAAAAATTTTGAAGCGCCTTGGCCACCAAGAACATTAGATGCAGCTCCACCAACCATTCCGTCGAGTGCTCCACCTTTACTTGATTGAGCTAAAATCACTAATATCAAAGATATTGAAATTATTACATGTATTACCATTAATACTGTATACATTATTACTCCTAATTACTTACTGCGAAACACATTTATTTGTGCACCTTTTTAGTGTCAACCATAAATTGGTGTAAGAATAGATTAAATATTAGTTACTTAAATCCTAAAATATTCTTCACTAATTTCATTTTCTCAGAAGCTATCTCTTGAGCTTTTTCTGAGCCTTCATCTAAGAGCTTATCAATGAAGTCTTTATTATTCATAAGCTCATCATATTTCTCGCGCATTGGAGAAACCATTTCTTCCATTACCTCAAATAATTCCTGTTTCGCATGTCCCCAACCCATTCCACCTGCAAGATATTTTTCACGTAAAATATTCTGCTGATCATTTGATGTGAATAGTTTATAAAGTGTAAAAACATTGCATTTATCAGGATCTTTTACTTCTTCAATTGTCTGAGAGTTTGTAACAACCTTCATGATCAACTTTCTTAGTTTTTTAGTTGGAAGAAATAATGGGATTGTATTATTGTAACTTTTACTCATTTTTCTTCCATCTAAACCAATCACTGTTTGAGTAGCTTCTCTTATAAGAGGTTTGGGAATGGTAAGAACATCTTTTTTATAAATATGATTAACACTTTGAGCTATATCAATAGTCATTTCTAAATGTTGAGCCTGATCCTTTCCAACAGGAACTACATCAGAATCAAATAGTAATATATCTGCTGCCATTAATACCGGATAAGTGAATAATCCCATATTAACTCCATCATCTTGATCTCTTTTGAGTTCATTATTACTCTGTACCATAGCTTTGTATGCATGCGCCCTGTTCATAAGACCTTTGGAAGTAAACGCTAGTAAAATTGTAGAAAGATCAAAAGTCTGAGGGACTTGCGATTGCCTATAAACAAGAGCATTCTTCGGATCTAATCCACATGCAAGCCATGTAGCTGCCACTTCGTATGTCATCTCATTTATTAGCTGCGGGTCTTTTATAGTATTCAAAGCATGATAATCTGCAATGAAATAACGTGCATCATATTCTTTAGTAAGCTCTATAGCTGGTTTTATTGCACCAAAATAATTCCCAATGTGAGGAGTTCCTGTTGGTTTTATTCCGGTTAGTGCAATCCCTTTATTCATTTATCCTCCAATATGTTAAACAATTTTTCCAATAAGATCATATTCCCAAGCATCAATAATCTCAACATTTACGATCTCACCTATATTTGCTTTTCCTTCTGTAATTAAAACCATTCCATCAATTTCAGGTGAATCAAAATAACTTCTACCCTCAAAAACAAATTCTTCTTCTTTACTTATTGTATCAATTATTACTTGTATCTTTTTCCCAACCAATCCAGCAAGAAATTCCTCGGAAATATTCTGTTGGATCTGCATGAGTTCATCTTTCCTCTGCTCTGCAATTTCTTCTGATACTTGTAGCTCAAGATCATATGCAGGTGTATCTTCTTCTTTGGAATAAGCAAATGCACCCAATCGTTCAAATTTCAATTCCTTCACAAAGTCTTTTAGCTCAATATATCTCTCTTCTGTCTCACCAGGATAGCCAGTGATTAGCGTTGTTCTAACTACTGCATCAGGCATTTTAGAACGAATCTCAGAAATTATTTGCATTATTCTTTCTTTTGTAACTTTTCTGTTCATACTGCCAAGAATTTCGTTGCTAATATGTTGAATTGGGATCTCAAAATACTTGCAAATCTTTGGTAGTTCAGCCATCGAATCTATCAATTCAGATGAAATATGAGCTGGATGCAGATACAATATTCTTATCCACTCTAAGTTTTTTATTGCATGCAATTTTTGCAATAGTTCAGGAAGTTTCTGTTCTCCATAGATATCAACACCATATTGTGCAGTATCTTGAGCTGTAAGGATTATCTCTCGAACACCATTTGCAACCAATGCTTCTGTACTGGAAACCAAATTTTCTATTGGAACACTTTTAAGATGACCCCTAATTGCGGGTATTGCACAATATGAGCAATGATTATTACATCCGTCACTTACGCGTAAGTAGCCAAAATGAGGAAGTGTGAGCAGTTTACGGTTTTCTGCAGAACTTATTTCAAATATTTTTTTAAAAGCGTTAAAATCCTTTAATTGGATTACAGTATCAATCTCTGGAAATGAATTTTTGATGTCATCATAATATCTTTTTACCAGACAACCAGTAACAATTAATTTTCTACATTTTCCAGATTTCTTAAGATCAGCAGCTTCTAGAATTGTAGAGATAGATTCCTCTTTAGCATCAAGAATAAATCCACATGTATTCACAATAATCACTTCAGCTTCTATAGTTTCTTCTGTTAAGGTATATCCAGCAGTCTCAGTAATATAAGCAAAAACCTCACTATCAACAAGATTCTTAGAACATCCTAAACTAATTATTGCAAATTTTTTCATTTCTCTTTCTCAACACCGAATTAATCCAGTAAATGAGTAATTACACCAGAACGAAGCTTAGGTTCGAACCATGTTGATTTTGGTGGCATCACTTCGTCTGCATCTGCAATTGCCATGAGCTGTTCTATTGAGGTTGGGAACATACTGAATGCTACAGCTTCACCTTTATTAACTCGTCCGGATAGCTCTTCCAAACCGCGGATTCCACCTACAAAATCAATTCTCTTATCTTTTCTTGGATCACCAATTCCCAATATAGGATTTAGTAGATTGTCTTGAAGAATTGCAACATCAAGTGATTTCACAGGATCATTTTCATCAAAAGTACCATCTTTGGCTGTAAGACTATACCAAGTTCCATCTAAATACATTCCAAAATTATGCAATTTATTAGGACTGTAACCTTCAGTTTTACTATGAACCTTAACATCGAAATTTTCTGCCGCTTTTTCCAAGAAATCTTCAACTGAATTTCCATGCATATCTTTCACAACTCTATTGTAATCCATAATATAAAGCTGATTATCAGGGAAAATAACAGAAAGAAAATAATTATATTCCTCTTCTCCAGTATGAGCAGAATTAGCTTCTCTTCTGGTCTTCCCTACTTTAGTTCCAGAAGCCGAACGATGATGTCCATCTGCAACATACAAGAAATCTATATCAGAAAAAATACTTAATATTTTCTCAATATCATTTTGCTGATCGATCTTCCAAAAAATATGTTTGATCCCATCTTCTGTTGCTATATCATAAAGTGGATTTTCTTTGATAATTTCATCAACAATCTCATTTATGTCTTTGCGTGCGCGATAAGTAAGGAAAACTGGACCTGTATTGGCGTTCAAAGTATCTACATGTTTAATTCTATCAGCTTCTTTTACAGCTCTGGTATGCTCATGTTTCTTAATGATACCTTTTTCGTAATCTTCTATTGATGCTCCCACAACCAGACCAATTTGATCAATATCTCCCATAACTAGACGATAGAGATAAAAACAAGGTTTATCGTCCTGAATAAGAACACCTTCATTTAACATTTTATAAAGATTTTCTCTTCCTTTCTGATACACGTCTTCACTATAAAGATCGATATCTACAGGAAGGTCTACTTCAGGTTTTACAACATGCAAAAAGCTATGTGGTTTACCTTTAACTTCTTCTCTAGCTTCAGCTGAATTCAAAACATCATAAGGTGGAGATGCTACATCTAATATTTTATCTGCGGCAGGTCTTACTCCGTAAAAAGGTTTGATCTTTGCCATTGTTTCTCTCCTGTTTATTTATATTTCTTCTTAATAATATAATTCTTTTCAACGGTCATAAATACTTCATTGCCGTTAATATCCCATGTTATCATATCTTCTTGTTCACCCTTACAACAATGGAAGGAATCGGATAATGTTTCTGCTTTTATGTAATCTGCATATTTAGTGAAAACATTTTGTATCAAATTGCTTCCAACATAGAAAATTTTAATGCGATCCATGATATCCATTCCTTTATCTTTACGAGTATTCTGGATCTTGGCAACAAGCTCACGAGCAAGTCCCTCTTCAATAAGTTCATCATTCAATGCTGTATCTAAGGCTACAAACAACTCTTGATTATAAGATTCAAAAACAAATCCCTCTTTATCTTTTATAGAAATGCTCAAATCTTCTTCAGTAAGCTTAAAAGTACTTCCATCCATCTCTAAATAATATTCATTATTTTTATGAAGAGTTTCCACGATATGATTTGAATCCATTTGCTCTAAAGCAGCTACAATACGTTTAATATGCTTACCGTATTTCGGACCCATCACCTTGAAATTTGCCTTAAATTCATAAGTAACAAAACTATCTTTATCTGCAATGTACTTGATCTCTTTTACATTGATCTCTTCTTTTATAAGGTCTTCCATTCTAGCAATAAGTTGTTTGTATTTTTCTGGAACATAAAGCGCTCCAAGAGTTTGTCTAACCTTTATCTGACAGGCATTACGCGCAGCTCTTCCCAATGAAACAAGCTTAATTACAGAATCCATTTCTTCTTCTAGTTTTGTATCGATTACCTTCTTATTTCCAATTGGATAATCATCTAAATGCACACTTTCTTTGCCTGTAAGATTCTTGTAGATTTCCTCTGAAAGATATGGTGCAACTGGAGCAATTAATTTACAAACTTCCACCAATACATGATATAAAGTAAGATATGCTTCTTTCTTATTATCGGAAAGTTCCATCTCCCAATATCTTCTTCTGCAACGACGTACATACCAGTTACTTAAATCATCAATCACAAAATCCTGGATAGCTCGAACGCTCTTTGTAGGATGGTATTTATCATTACTGTTCGTAACAACTTCAACCAGATTATTCAATTTTGAGATGATCCACCTATCAATTTCAATAACTTTGTTCTCATTAAATTCATATTTTGCAGCATCGAAATTATCTATATTTGCATAAGTTACATAAAATGAGTAAACATTCTTCAGTGTACCAAAGAATTTATTAACAATTTCTATAACGCCCTGTTCATCAAACTTTGTAGGAATCCATGGTGGGCTTACTGCTAATAAATACCAACGGATTGCATCTGCACCATACTCCTCCATAAGCTTCATTGGATCAACAGAATTGCCTTTGCTCTTACTCATCTTTTGTCCTTTTTTATCAAGAATAAGATCGTTAACTAAAACATTTTTGTAGGAAGATTCTCCTGTAAGAATTGTCGATATTGCTAATAATGAGTAGAACCAGCCACGTGTTTGGTCGATACCTTCACTTATAAAATCTGCAGGGAAAAGTTCTTCAAAGAATCTATCTTTATTTTCAAACGGATAGTGCCATTGCGCGAATGGCATTGCGCCACTATCGAACCAGCAGTCAATAACTTCTGGTGTTCTCTTCATCTTTCCACCACATTCACATTTAAATTCTATTCCATCCACATATGGTCTGTGTAATTCTATATCTTCAGGAACAGTTGAACCATCTTGCATCTTTCCTTTTTCACGTAATTCTTTTATAGAACCGGCACTTTCATGTTTTCCACAATCCGGGCAAACCCAAACATTTAATGGTGTTCCCCAAAATCTATCCCTAGAGATCGCCCAATCGATATTGTTCTCTAACCATTCACCAAAGCGCTTTTCTCCGACAAAATCTGGAAACCAGTTGATTTTATTATTATTATCGATCATCTGCTGCTTGTATTCGCTTGTTTTTATATACCAGCTTGAACGTGCATAATAAATAAGCGGACTGTCACATCGCCAGCAGAAAGGATAACTATGAGTTATTTGCTTTCTTTTATACAATAATTTTCTATCTTTTAGATTTCTGATAATCTCCTTATCGGCATCTTTAACGAATACACCTGACCAGTCAGTAATTTTATCATTGAATTTTCCAGCACCATCTACAGGCTGAATGATTGGTAATCCATATTTTTTTCCTAAGTCGTAATCATCCTGACCAAATGCAGGAGCTGTATGAACAATACCAGTTCCATCATCCATTGTCACATAATCTGCAAGCCCAACATAAAAAGCTTTCTCTTCAGGTTTTATAAATGGGAATAGTTGATCATACTCTGTATGTTCAAGTTCACTTCCCTTATATTCCTCAACTATTTCGTATTCTTCATCAATGATCTCTAATCTTGCTTTTGCTAAGATCAGACTTTCATTCTCTAGTTTTATTTTAACGTATTTTGAGTCAGGATGCATTACAAGCGCAACATTAGATATAAGCGTCCAAGGTGTTGTAGTCCAAGCTAAAAAGTATGTATTCTCTTCATCTATCAGTTTGAATTTGACAAATACAGAAGGATCTTCTGTTTCTTTATAACCTTGTGCAACTTCATGGCTAGAAAGTGGAGTACCACAACTTGGGCAATAAGGCACTATTTTATGTCCTTTATAGATCAATCCCTTCTTGAAGAAATCATTCAAAATCCACCATACAGTCTCAATATAATCATTTTCAAGTGTGATATATGGATTATCAAGATCGATCCAGTATCCCATCTCTTTGGTCATTTCACGCCACTCTTTTTCATAGGAAAATACGGAGTTCCTGCATTTATGGTTAAACTTTTCAAGTCCGTAAGCTTCAACTTCTTTTTTATCTTTAAGTTTAAGCTGTTTTTCTACTTCGATCTCTACAGGTAGTCCGTGCGTATCCCAACCAGCTTTTCTTTTTACTTGAAATCCTTTCATCGTTTTGTAACGGCAAACTGAGTCTTTTAGTGTTCTGGCAATTACATGATGAATTCCCGGCATTCCATTAGCTGTAGGTGGTCCTTCAAAAAAAACAAATTTTTCTGCTTTATCACGACTTGTTTCACTCTTTACTGCTATATTATTTTTTACCCAATATTCTCGAATTCTCTTTTCAAGAGTAGATGTTTTCTCTTTTACATCAACTTTGCTATACATTTATTCTCCTAGTATTTTCAAACATAATTTATTAACTTTATTCGACAGACTGTTCTTCTTCGTCCTCAAATAACTCGCTATATTGTTCTTTAAGCTCAGGAATATCCTTTACATAATTTTTCCATGCTTCCATTACCTTATCTACATCAACACATTTGGGGCATAATACCAATGTGTTTTCTGGTGTAGTTCCAATATAACCTCGGTCATAACAATACCCGCAATTCTTCTTTTTTCTGTTATGAGCCGCAAACTCCTTTGCTTTGTCTAAATGTTTTTCATCAAGCTTAAACATAATCACCTCAAAAATATTTTTTCAAAAATTTTATTATATCTAAATATGTCAATAATATATGAATATGATTGTTATATGAATCAAGCTATATTAACAATTGTACAATTTATTTGACTATTAAGGATGATCGTCACTACAAAAAATCCCTTTGTATGGGGAATGGAATTATCTCTCTAAAATAATTATATTCTCAATATGATATGTATGCGGAAACATATCTACTGGTTGCATCTCTTTTGGCACAAAATCTTTTTCCATGAATAGTTTTACATCTCTAACCTGAGTCATCGGATCACAACTAATGTAGATAATTTTCTTTATATCGGTTGGGATGCTATCGATAATTCTTTGTTCAAGTCCTTTGCGAGGTGGATCAAAAATTATTGTATCAATTTTATTAGCTTTAAGAACTTTTTGCAATTCTGTTTCTACATAACCAGCAACAAATTCACAGTTCTCAATTTTATTAAGTTTCGCATTTTCTTTTGCATTCTGCACAGCTTTTACATTGTTCTCTATTCCAATTACTTTTGCTGCTTTATCTGCCAGATAAATTCCTATTGAACCTACACCGCAATATGCATCAATAACATTCGAATCTTCTGATATATATTGTTTTACAAATTCGTACATTTTCTCAGCTTGTTTTGTATTTACTTGGAAAAATGATTTATAGTTAAGTTTAAATTTCGTATTTCTTATCTGCTCAATAATATAATCACGTCCAAATAATATCTTTTCATCATCACCAAGAATCACATTTGTTTTCTCTGTATTTATATTCTGTATTATTCCAACAATATTTGGATAAGCTTCTAACAAAATTCTTTCAAGTTGTTTTGAGAAAGGTATTTTACGATTTCTGGTTACAAGGATCACAATTATTTCGTTAGTTTTTTCTGCATATCTGATACCAATATGACGGATGTTCCCTGAGTGATTTCGTTCATTATAAACTTGCATCTTAGAAGCTTCTGTGTATGATATGATTTTTCCACAAATATCATCAAAAAGTTGTGGTTGAAGTTTGCAAATATCGTGTGGTATTACATTATGTGATCTACTCTCAAACATACCTGTAATTGGCTTCCCATCTCTTTTTGCAACTGGGAAAAAACTCTTATTCCTATATGGTTCCTTACCCGAATCTATAATTTCATTGATCTTTCCAACTTCAATATTTTGAAAGATTTCTTCAACTATCATTTGCTTATATTTTAATTGATCATCATAGGAAATATTGAGCCAGTCACAGCCTCCACACTTTCCAAAAACTTCACAATCTGCATCAATTCTTTTGGATGATTTGCTAACTATTTTTTCAATTTTTCCAAAACTTACCTGTCTTCTTGTGCTTAATACCTGCACATCAACAACATCACCAGGAACAGCATTGGAAACAAAAACAGCATTTGAATTTTCAAAGCCTAGTCCAAGACCTTTATATACAAGTTTTTCAATTCTAAGTTCTTTTATAATTTTCATTTGATCCTTTTTTTTAATTGATAATATTTTAATTTCCAAACAACAATTATAGCTTCACGAACTATCTTTTTAGACATTTTAGATTGCCCAACTCGCCTATCAGTAAAAACAATTGAAAGCTCTTTAATTCTAAATTTTTTAACCCATGTTCTAAAGTTCATTTCAATTTGGAACGAATAGCCGTCTGAGAGGATATCGTCCAATTCAATGCTTGCAAGTACTTCCTTTCTAAAGCATTTAAATCCGCCTGTTGGATCATTAATTCTCATTCCTGTTATAACTTTAGCATATTGTGCTGCAAAGAAACTAAGTATCAATCTACGCAGAGGCCAATTTACAACATTGATACCCTTTAAATATCTTGAACCAATCACCAAATCAGCATTTTCTATTTCATCCAACATTCTTGGAATATCATCAGGATCGTGTGAGAAATCTGCATCCATCTCGAAGATATAATCATAATCCTTATCAAGTGCAAATTTAAATCCAGCTACATAAGCCGAACCAAGTCCCATTTTTCCTTCACGTTCTAATAAATGAATTCTTTTGTTTTTCTTTTGTTTTTCTTTTACAATGTTGGAAGTCCCGTCAGGTGAATTATCATCAACGATAAGAACATCGATGCTCTTCTTCTGCTTTAGTGCGGCATCTATGATTGCTGAAACATTTTCAGCTTCATTATATGTTGGTATTATAACTAATGTTTTCATTTTTTATCCAAATTATTCTTTAATAATTGTGCATCTTTAACTTTTGATTTTAATTTCGCAGGTCTTCCCATCCAAATTTCACTTGATGGCACATCTTTTGTTACAAGGCTTCCTGCTGCAATCATACTATCTTCATTAATTGTTTTTCCCGGCATGATTGTAGAATTAACACCAATACGACTTCCCTTTTTCATCGTAATACCTTTGAAGTGATTAAAACGTTCTTTATCTCGAGCCATGTAGTTATCATTACTGGTTGCAACTGCAGGAGCAACAAAACAATAATCTTCGATCTTTGAATATGCAGTTATATAACAGTTAGTTTCTAGTTTGCATCTCTCACCAATTGTCACAAAATTTTCTATTGATACATTTCTTCCAATAATATTTAGATTACCAATAGTTACATTTTCTCTTATAGTGGCTAGATCTGCAATAAGACAGTTACTTCCGATTTCACATTGTACGTAAATTACTACATTTGCCCCAATCTGACATTGATCACCAATTTTAGAAGGTTTTAAATTTGGATCAACTTTGAAAATGCTGCGAGGTGAGCTTAGAGGTGTTTTCCCAATTATCGTATTATCATCAATACGAACATTGTTTCCAATCACGCTTCCTTTGTGAATAACCACATTATGCCCAATCATGCAACCTGTTCCAATAACTACATCATCCAATATCACACAATTAAAACCAAGTTTGGTTTCTTCTCCAATTTGTGCTGATCCTGAAATATGTTGGTTCATTTAACCCCTCCGAATTATAATGAAATCACATTTATAAACACTTGATTTGAAGTAAAGATTTTTATGTACTAATTAGAAAAAGCCTGCAGAATTCTACAGGCTCTTAATTAATATATTAATTTGCTATTTTAAACTACACCATGATCAAGCATTGCATTTGCAACTTTCATGAATCCAGCAATATTTGCGCCTTTTACATAATCTACGTAATCACCGCCTTTTCCATAAGTAACACACTGCTCGTGGATGTCTTTCATAATTCTATGAAGTTTTTCATCAACTTCTGTGCGTGTCCAATTAAAACGAAGACTATTTTGTGACATTTCAAGACCACTTGTAGCTACCCCACCAGCATTAGCTGCTTTACCTGGAGCATAAAGAATTTTTGCTTCTTGGAATACTTCTACAGCTTCTGGTGTTGAAGGCATATTAGCACCTTCTGATACACACATGCAGCCATTAGCTATAAGAAGCTTTGCATCATCTTCACCAAGTTCATTCTGTGTAGCACACGGAAGTGCAATATCACATTTAACTTCCCAAGGACGCTTCCCTTCAAAGAATGGAACATCAAATTCATCTGCATAATCTTTTACAACATCACGATTTGAAGCTCTCATTTCAAGTAAGAAGTCTACTTTATCGCCAGTTATTCCATCTTCATCATAAATGTATCCATCAGGGCCGGATAGTGTTACAACTTTTCCACCTAAATCATTTACCTTTTGAATAGCACCCCAAGAAACATTACCGAAACCTGAAACTGTTACGATCTTTCCAGAGAAATTATCACCAATGGTTTTTAACATTTCTTCAGCAAAATAAACATTTCCAAAACCTGTAGCTTCTGGTCTTATAAGGCTTCCGCCCCAGTTAAGTCCCTTACCTGTGAGAACGCCAACAAATTCATTACGAAGTTTCTTGTACATTCCAAAAAGAAATCCGATCTCACGACCGCCAACACCAATATCACCAGCTGGCACATCTGTATTTGCACCTATATGACGGAAAAGTTCAGCCATGAAACTTTGGCAAAATCTCATGATTTCATTATCTGATTTTCCTTTAGGATCAAAATCTGATCCACCTTTACCACCACCCATTGGAAGTGTAGTCAGACTGTTTTTAAAAATTTGTTCGAAACCCAAGAATTTAAGTATACTTAATGTTACACTTGGGTGAAAGCGAAGACCACCTTTGTAAGGTCCAATTGCACTGTTAAATTCAATACGATAACCACGGTTAACCTGTACTCCACCGTTATCATCCGTCCATGGAACTCTGAACATAATTGTTCTTTCAGGTTCTACGATCCTGTCCATTATTTTTGCTTCTTTGAACTTGGGATTTGCCATATAAATATCCCATACCGAATCGACAACTTCCTTTACAGCCTGAAGAAATTCTGGCTGTGCAGGATTTTTTGCAGCAACTTGATCGATGAATTTTTGCTTATCCATCATACCCTCCGTTTTTTTTTATTTTATAACGTCAAAAAGATTTTGTAAATATTCTTGTCAATCTTTGTGATATTTATTTATTTTATGCTGGCAACCATTTATATAGTTTACATTTACACATAAATGTAAACTTTAAATATATTTCTATTTGACTTTAATCGAAATGATTAAGTTACACAAAAAAAACCCCCGAATTCTCGGGGGTTTAATTCAATTTATATGATATTAACTAAACAATACCGTGATCTACCATTGAATCTGCAACTTTTATAAATCCAGCAATATTTGCACCTTTAACATAATTAACAAAATCACCTTCAGTACCATATGTAACACATTGTTCGTGAATGTCTTTCATAATTCTATGAAGTTTTTCATCAACTTCCTCGCGCGTCCAATTAAAACGAAGACTATTCTGAGACATTTCAAGACCTGATGTAGCAACACCACCAGCGTTAGCTGCTTTTCCAGGACCATAAAGAATTTTTGACTTAAGATAAACTTCTATAGCTTCTGGTGTTGAAGGCATATTTGCACCTTCAGAAACACAGATACATCCGTTATCAATAAGTAATTGAGCTTCTTCACCATTAATCTCATTTTGAGTTGCACTAGGAAGAGCTATATCACATTTGATACTCCAAGGTCTTTTACCTTCGAAATATTCTACACCAAACTCTTCAGCATACTCTTTAATTCTACCACGCTTAACATTCTTAAGTTCCATAACATATTCAAGTTTCTCTTGTGTAATACCGTCTGGATCATAAATGAATCCAGCAGAATCTGACATTGTTACAACTTTTCCACCAAATTCTATAACCTTTTCTGTAGCGTATTGAGCAACGTTTCCAGAACCTGAAACGGTTACAATTTTACCTTCAAATGAATCACCCTTTGTTTTGAGCATTTCTTTAGCGAAGTATACTTGACCATAACCTGTAGCTTCAGGTCTAATTAAACTTCCACCCCAGTTACGTCCCTTACCTGTAAGAACACCAACAAATTCATTGCGAAGTTTCTTGTATTGACCGAACATAAAACCGATCTCTCTTCCACCAACACCAATATCACCAGCAGGGACATCAGTATTTGCACCGATATGACGGAAAAGTTCACTCATAAAACTTTGGCAGAAACGCATAACTTCACCATCAGTTTTGCCTTTAGGATCAAAATCTGATCCACCTTTACCACCACCCATTGGTAGAGTAGTAAGACTATTTTTAAACACCTGCTCAAATCCAAGGAATTTTAATATGCTAAGGTTCACACTCGGGTGAAAACGTAATCCACCTTTATATGGTCCAATTGCACTGTTGAACTCAACACGGTAACCACGATTAACTTCAACCTTACCATTATCACGTACCCAAGGTACACGGAATAATATTGCTCTTTCCGGTTCAATAATTCGCTCGAGGATATTTGCCTCAACATAAACTGGATTTGATTCGTATACATCCCAAATAGTTTCTACAACTTCTTCTACTGCTTGCATAAATTCTGGTTGATTTGGGTTTTTTGCTTTAATGTCAGCTAAAAATTCTTGCATTGTCATAATACTGATCTCCTTATTTTTTTATTTTCTGGAACTATATTTTATTGCGTCAACAAACTTTAAAAACAAAACTATATGTCAAGTGTTTATATTGGCACTTAAAATTTACACTATTTGATTGTTTTAGAAATGACCGCAATTCCTTGTTTCCCATCTATTTGTGTTTTCATTGGCTCTTCTAATTCTACGTGAACAGCATACTCCCCAGATTGTTTTACAGGTAATGTTTTTAGCCATTGCCAATCAATAAAATCAGAATCTGATGAATGAGAAACAGTAAAGTAGCCAACATTCATTGCAACCAAGTTATGAAAGAAGTGACTTCCCTGTGAAGCTTCTACTGTAAAATTTTCTTGGCTTGCTTCAACAATTATTTTTGCTTTATTTATTTGTGCCCAACGTACAGGAACACCGAGGAATCTATCACTTGTTCCCCACCTGCCTGGTCCTAATAGAATATATTCTCTATCATTCTCATCTAAATAATTATTAATTTTTTCTATCTCAGAAACAATTTTAAGAGTTTGCGTATTATCAAATTTTTCTGGATCTATAAATACAATATCCTTAATATTTTTTAAAATTCCATTTCCCATTGCTCTTGTTGTAGAAAGTATCATTTCATCGCGCCTAATTTTATCTAATTTAATATTAATGTTTTCTTTGTTAACTGATAGTGGCCTAATCTGCAACATATAAAATGTTGGCTTATCGCAAAGGTTTACAGCAAATTCTATTTCTACTGGAACTCCACTAGCAATTTGCCCAAATTCAAGAATACGTAACAAAATATCAGAAAGTGGAAAGTTCTTATAAAATATGAGATTACGATAAGTTAACATTCTTGGACCACGAATAAATGACCCATCAAGAAACTGGAATCGTTCATAATCCCAAACAGAAGTGATCTCTTTGAATACACCTTCTTTATGTGAAGATCTTATCCTCTTTTTTACAACAAAATTATCTTCACTACTCACACTTTTGTTATTTCCTATAGATAGATCAACTCCATAGAAGTCTCTCTGATTATTCTCAACAATCCCTACAGGTTCCAGTAAATTAACTCTTGGATATTTTGGACAATACCTGAATGCCCGTTCTCCATCTACAACTGCCTTTCCCAAACCAGCTGCTAATGCCACAATTCCATCTTCATGAGACATATCTTTAGGTGGATAGAAGTTATATGATTGTGCTGCTCCTGCAAAGTGAGGATAAAAGAGATCTTCCTTGTCTTTTGAGCCAACTACTTCTTGAATTATTACTGCCATTTTCTCTTCTTCTATCTTAAAATTAATGCTCTCTATATACTTTCTGGCTCCTTCTAAAAATGGTGATGCTAATACAAGTTTTACTGCATTACATAGTTGTTTTAATCTAATATTATCATCAGTATTATTATTTGGAAGCATATAGGTTTGGTATATTCCTGCAAAAGGCTGTGATTGTGAATCTTCTAGTAAACCTGAAGATCTTATTGCCAATGGTGTTTTAATATTTTTAATTAGTACCTTTAGTTTCGAGATCAATTCGGGTGTCAAACTGCCACTCATAAAGAATTCATTTATCTCTTTATCACTACTGTTTAGAATATCATTTGAAACGACTCCGTTCTTACTTATAAAAAGATCAAATTCATTCGTACCTATTATAGCAGTTTTTGGAATTTTCACTTTAACGTTATCATAGTCTTTTCCGATATCAACTGTTGTTAGAAGTGCGTTGAGAAAAGCCAATCCTCTTCCCTTACCACCCAATGAGCCATCTGAGAGTTGGATGATTTTATCTTCTTCAGTAAAGACTGCAGGATTAAAATTGATAACTTTCCCACGATTTTGTGACTGCCTTACGTTCCTAATTGTATTAAGTAAATATTGCCTTATCTCTTCTGTAGAATTAAAGTCTGCCTCTGTAATTTCTTTTAGTTTTTTGGCAATTCCAAGTTCACTATGAGCCATTAACCATGATGAAAATTGGTTTTTGTTAGTATGATACAATATTGATTCTTCAGAAATTCTCTCAAGTGTTTTTTCAAGATGATATAGTGTTCTTGCTCTTGCTAACTCAACACCCTCTGAATCAAGGAAAATAAATTCACCAAAACCCAGATTTGTTTTTAAAAATTCCTTCAGATCTTGATACAGTGTTGGTGAGTATTTATAGATGAACTCCGCATTTAGTTTTTTTACTTCATCTTCTATACTCTCATCAGCAGATTGTAATAACAAAGGCATCGAAGGGTTTTCTTCTCTGATAACCTTTATTAGTTTTATGCCACCATGAGTTGCAAAAGTATCATTAATTTTTAAATTAGCATTTGATATTACACTTATAATATTTTTTTTGTACTTGTTATAGATTGAAATCGCAGCTTCATAATTATGAGCCATTAATATTTTTGGACGTGCTCGCATCTTTAATCTTTTATTAATTATCTCGTTCTCTGAATCTATTAATTCTTCGGTAAGCTGCATATTAACAGAATAAATAAGTGGTAGAAAGGTTGAATAATAATCAATTGAGCTCTCAATAAGAAGAATTATTCTAATATCACCAATTTTTGTGTCGTTTTCAACATTCAAAAGATCTTCGGTTAGTTTGATCATTGCAACAAATAACTTTGAATCTCCATTCCAAATAAAAACTTCATCAAAAGGTGACAATATTTCTGGTTTTTGTTCAACTAGTTCAATGTAAGATTTTTTATTTAGTAAAAGAAGAACAGGAAGATCAGCTCTATATTTTTTAATATAATTGCACAGTCTACCAGGTGTTTCTGCTCCGACTCGCATCATTATAATTACAGCATCAAATTTTTTATTTTCTAAAACAGAACTTATGTCATCTGTGAAAGATATTGTCGTGATACGTGGAGCCATCATTAAATTAAGTTGTTGATACTCACCAAAAACCTGTTCTGAAATCCTACTGTCCTGTTCTAATACATAAGCATCATAAATGCTTGAAATAAGCAAGATCTCCTTAATCTCTTTCTTCATTAATCGGTGAAAGATATCTTCACCGAACTTAAATTTATTGTAATATTTATTTAAATCTTCTAATTTCACAATTGCTCCACATGATGTTAAGTTTTATAGATAAATGAAATTCCATTTCTTCCATCCATTTTTATTACAGTTGGGTCATCTGTTTGGATATGAATAAAATGTTTTGTCTTTTCTTCAAGTGGTTGTTTTTTTAACCATTCCCAATCAATAAAATCAGTTTGGGAATCATACGGAACGGTGAAATACCCAGTATTCATAGAGATAAGATTATGGAAGAAGTGTGTTCCTTGCGAAGCATCTACAATAAAATCTTTCATACCAGTTTCTACTATTATTTTAGCTTTATTTATTTCATGCCATTGCACAGGAATACCTAAGAATCTATCACGTGAGCCCCATCTTCCTGGACCTATTAATATATACTGTCTATTTAGGTCTTTCATTTTTTTGTTAAGGTAATCTATCTCTTCTTTCATCTGAAGCGTTTCTAATCTATCAAAATTATCAGGATCTATAAAGATCACATCATTAATATCGGAAATTACTCCATTACCCATTCCTGCAGATGTATAAAGAAATAGTTTATCCATTTCAAGATTATCAGAATCAATATAGATTTCATCTGTATTTATTGTGAGAGGTCTTATTTGAAGTACATAGAATGTTGGTTTAATGCCCTTTGATAAATCGCTATTCAGATTCACTGCAAATTCTATCTCTATTGGAACACCCATAGCATTTTCACCGATCTCTAAAATATCTTCACAGATTTCTGCAAGTGGGAAGTAATTATTCTTAATAATGTCGGCAAATGTAACAATTTTAGGACCATTCGGTTCAGCACCGTCAACTAATCTATCATTCTCAAAATCCCATGTAGAAATTAGATGATCTAATGCTCTATGCTTTACAACATTTCTTATTTTTAGTTGGGTTACTGCTCCCTTTTCATATTCAGTAACACAAAAATCTTTATTTTGTACATCTAATGCATATAGATCTTTCTGTGATTCACCCAATAATTCATCTTGAGAAAGAAGTTCCATTTTTGGATATTTCGGTGAAAATCTGAATGCTCTGCCACCTTCAACTATTGATTTTCCCAATCCTGCCGCTAAAGAAACTATTCCATCACTATTCTTTAAATAAGAAGTTGGATAAAAATTGTATGATTGTCCAACTCCAGAAAAATGAGGATAATAGAAACCTTCGAATTGGTCCCCAACACATTCTTGAATTATTACAGCCATTTTTTCTTCTTCAAGTTTGTAGTTAATACTTTCCAGATAATTTCTTGCAGTCTTTAAGAAAACTGATGCAAATACTAGCTTGATAGCATTTTTTATTTGTATTAATCGAATCTCATCTTCTATATTATTATTTGGAAGCATAAATGTATCATAAATTCCTGCAAATGGTTGAGATTGAGAATCTTCTAACAGCCCTGAAGAGCGGACAGCAATAGGATAATCAACCTCTTCTACAAATTCAGTTAAGATATTATTTAACTCTTCAGATATTTTGCAATTTACAAAAACTTCTTTGATCTCAATATCACTTTTCTCTACAAGCCAAGAACCAATATTGTTATTTTCTAAAAACTTATCATATTCACTTGTTCCTATTACAAATGTTTTAGGAATTTTTATACTTACATCATTGTATTTAGTTTCGATATCCATAGAAACAAATAGCGAATTTAAAAAAGCTAATCCTCTTGCTTTACCACCAAAAGAACCATCCGCAAGCCTAATTATACCCTCTTCTATATTCAATGCATTTCTATCATATTTAAGGATTTTCCCACGTGTTCTTACATGCTTTACCTCTTTAAATATATCTATAAGTGTCTTTCTGAAATCATTAATATCATCAAAATCATCAACGTTAATAGCTTTTAATCGTTTAGAAAACAGAAACTCGCTATGCGCTGTTAACCAGGCAGAAAAATGATTGTGAATACTGTGAAATATTAATGATTCCTTTGAGATAGTTTTTAATTTCTTTCCGAAAATCTCTAATGAACCAGCACGATCAAGTTCATTCCCATCTTGATCTCTGAATATAAAATCTCCAAATCCTAAATTTCCTAAGATAAATTTCTGCAAATCATGTAAAAGAGTTTTAGAGTTTTTATTTAGGAAGCTAACGCCTAATTTCAGAGCATCTTTTTCATTCTCTAATTCTGATGATTGCAGTAATATTGGGCATTCCACGTTATGCATTTGCATATGCCTTATTAGTTTTATGCCAGCTTTTGGGTGGATCTTCCCTTTATAATTATATCGGATATCAGAAATAATTGCAATCACGTTTTCTTTATATTGTTCATAAGTATTTATTGCTTCTTCAAATGTGTGACAAAGTAATACTTTGGGGCGTCCTCGCATTCGATAACGCTTATTAATGTCATTAAGCTCCTCGCTTATAAGCCTTTGCGTTTGCTTTAGGATCTCAGAATATAGTAATGGGTGAAACATTGAATAATAATGAATTGAATCTTCTACCAATAAAACAACTCTTACATGTCCAATTTCAGTATCATTTTTCACATTCCATCTATCTTCCACATATTTTATCATTGTAAGGAATATTTTACTATCTCCATTCCAACTGAAAACGTTATCAATATACTTCATTTCATCGCTTTCTTTGTCTATTAGTCCAACATCGTTAGAAACATTAAGCAGAAGCAGAATTGGAAGATCAGGATATCCCTTTTTGATCTTCTTACTAAGTTTAAAAGGGCTTATCTCACCTATTCGCATCATTGTAATTACTAGATCAAACTTTTTTGTTTTTAGAAGTTCAAGAGCTTGAACACCAGTTGGAACACTTGTAATTCTGGGTGCAGTACTTAAATTAAGCTGCATATATTCACCATGGATTTGTTCTGAAAGTCTTCCATCCTGTTCAAATATATATGCATCATAAAAAGTGGATACAAGCAAGATTTCATTAACTCTTTTTTTCATTAATTCATGAAAGTTATCTTCTCCAAATTTGAATTTATTATAATAATAATTTAGTTCTTTCAAATCCATAACAACCTCATATTTTTTTGTTAAAAGGTTTTTTGGGTTAAGTTAAGTCAAGTCATTAATGGAATAAATTATTACCTTAGCTATGTTCTGTAAACCTACATTACCTTTTTCTTGACACCATTTATCTTTTTTTAGTTTAAATGATTTGTTCAATAAATATTTGAGGTTTATATGAAAAAAATATTTGCTATTCTCATCGTATTATATTCTTTTAATGTAGTAGCATCTGAAATTGATTGGAATACAACACAGATCACTTCTCAAAGTTATTTCTCATTTTTAGAGGAAACATTTGAAGCAGATGCTTATTTAAATCCAATAGTAAAACCAGCAAATTATACGCGATCTGAGTTAGCTACATCTTCATTATCTAGTTTTAAAAATGCTGTAATAAATTTTTTCTCTAATGAGAAGATCCCGTCACACTTCCTTCATATTTATACACCTGACAAATTCTCTAAGAAACCAGACAACAGTATTCATAATTATAACTTACCTTTTAATTCTTATTTGTATTTTAAATTGTTTACAGGTGCAGAATATTTTTCTAATTCTACCCAGAATACGAATTACACATACGTATATTATGGAACAAAATTATTTGCGAATATAAATAATACTCTTTATATTGATAGTTACTGGTGGACAGGGCATTTTGATGGTGATGAAGAGTTTTTTAGAACATCTCCAATTATGGATAGCTGGTCTCAACACCCAAATGAAGATGAACAAATATCGGTGGATAATGCAAGTGGGAAAATTGTTTATAAAAAGAAATACGTTTACCTTAGTATTGGAAGAGGAAAACACATTATTGGAAATAACATTGGAGGAAGTATCATTTTAAATGATGCTTGTAACGATTATGGATATTTTAGCGGTAAACTAGATTTTAAGAAATTCTCAATTTCTATGATGCACGGAACACTGGTTCCTGACAGTACAAATGTAGATCATCTTGGCGAACCCATCTACAAAGATTATAATGATAAATATTTAGTTGTAAAAAAGTTGGATTGGAAACCAAACACACATTTGCATTTTTATGCTGGAGAAGAGGTTGTATACGGTGGGAGAAGTATAGATCCGAGTTATCTGCTTCCGCAAACTTTTTTGCGTGCCACAGAGCATAATTTGCAAGATAGAGACAATGTATTGGTATTTGGGGGAGTAAACTTTATACCCTTTTCTCAAAACACCTTCTATGCAAACTTTATATTAGATGAATTAAGCAGAAGTAAAATTTTCACAGATTGGTGGGGAAACAAATATGCTATTCAAGTTGGAAATTCATATCTATTTAATTCTAAAAATAATTCTAGGATAACATTTGAGTTCACAGCTGTAAGACCTTGGTTGTATACGCATAAAATTCTACATAATAAATACTCGCACGACGGTATTGGACTTGGATTCCCGGATGGCAGTAATCTTATACAATTTTCTAGTGAGCTTAACTATAAATTACTTAGTTGCTTAACAGGCAATATTCATTCATCATATACTAAGCAGGGTAGCCTCGGAAATGATTTCAGTATAAATTACGAAACCAGACCTGATGATACAGCAGATTGGCTAGAAGGTGATAAAACTGAAAAGATTGAAGTTAGAACAATTTTCAAGTGGCAACCACTTACGCATCACAGATTACTTTTTGGTCACTCAGCTTATAAGATCGATGAAAATGATATTGAGCATCAATTGAGCATAAGCTACCAGGCATCATATTAGCATGGATATATTTGTATTCATTTTTTCGGTATTCCTTTTAATACTTGGTTTAGGAATATTACGTTCATGGAAGATACACAATAGTAAAAAGCTAAACTATTCAATAGTTATAGCTTGCCGGAATGAAGAACACAATCTTCCAAAATTATTTAATTCTTTAACAGGGCTAGATTACCCAATTGATAAATTTGAGATTATAATAGTTGATGATGCTTCAACAGATAACTCATTAAATTTGATAAAAGCCTATTGTGATAAACAAATGAACGCAAGTTTCTTCCAAATAAAAGAAAAAAGTAAAAGGTACTTAGGGAAAAAAGCCGCACTTAAACTCGCTACTGAAAATGCAAAATTTGAAATACTTCTTTTTACAGATGCAGATTGTTTACTAAAAACGAACTGGATAAATTCTTATAATAATTATTTTTCAAAAGAAACAGGATTTGTTGCTGGCAGTTACGAAGTGACCGATGCGAGTAGTTTTCAAAGATTCTGCAACCAGATATCATCCGCGATCTATGCTTGTACTATCGGACTAGGATTCCCATTTAGTGCTGCAGGTGGAAATATGGCCGTGAGAAAGGATGCGTTTATTGAAGTTGGTGGATATGAGAAGATAAGAAAGAATTTAGCTGGGGATGACAAACAACTCTTAAACCTAATAGAAAGTACTTCTTGGGAGATTAGATACAATCCTGAAATTCTTGTTTCAACAAAGATAAATCCATCAAATTCTCACCACAGAGATAAAAGGAAATATGGCAAATTTGGGATGTCCTCTCCCCTGTTCCAATTATTTTCAATCTTAATATTTTTATTCTATTTATATCTACCATTTAGAATTCTTTTTGTTAAAGAATGGCAAAGCTTTTTGAGTTATTTTATTGGTGCATTATTATTTTGGATTGCTAATATTATTAAACATAAATTTAAATTTGTACCAATTGATATAATTTATATTGTCATCTATCCGTACTATTTAATTTATTACTCAATATTAGGTTTATCAGGAAATTGGGAATGGAAAAATTAATAAAGAATCGATATTTTTATTTTATCAAGATTATTATTACAGCCACAATATTGTATTTTATTTTTAGGAAAATAAATTTCCATCAGTTGTATCTTTCTTTCATAGATCTAAAATTATCTTATATCTTTTTAATTGTAATCACAGCTGGTATTAAAATATTTATTGAATATGTGAACTGGGGACATTTCTTAAAGATCAATCCAGAATATAACCCAAAGAAATCGGAAATCTTCAATTCACACATGATAGGACATGCACTACGTTTCCTGATTCCTGGAGGTCATGCAGTTATTGGAAAAATGTATTTCGTTAAGAACGAGAAGAAATTATCATTTATGTCTATTGGTATTGAAAAATTCTTCCAGATCTGGATGAATCTGTTATTTGCAAGTTTTGCAGCTATTTTCTATTTCCGACGACAATTCATTTTACCAACTATCATTGCTTTTATTTTTATTATTTTCCTTCCATTTATTATCTATCTTCTTAAACATTTAGATAGAAAAAAAAATCTTACAATATACTTTAGGCAATACTGGAAGATAATTCCCAGAATTTTTATAATGCAGATATTGTATATGTTCATTACCATATTTCAATATTTTATTTTATTAAATAACTTTATTAGTTTTCACTTTTTCTCAGCTGTAGTTTCTATCCCGTTAATTTTATTCTCAAATTTAATTCCTATTACTTATGCAGGTTTAGGATTAAGAGAAAAATTTGCAATTGAGGTTCTGGCAAAATATGATATATCTTCGGAAACAGCAATAACAGTTTCTTTAACGGTGTTTATTTTTAACGTCCTTCTACCAGCACTTATTGGTTTATTTTATATTGTAAAAAGTAAAAAGAAAGAGAAATAGTAAACGATTTATACAGCATTTCTACAAGCAAATTTATACTTTTGCCTCTTCTATTCTAACCTTAACACCTTCTAAACAATTTTTACAAATATCAATTTGTTTTCGATCTGTTAATATTTGATTTCTAATTTTCGTTATATTTTTATTCTTCCAAAGTTTGCTTAAGTTTGTATCCATCACATTACCTACTTTAAAGTCTCCATCTTTATCAAAACAACAGATCGCAACTTCACCATCCCAGTTAACAACAGCATTGGTCCAAATACGGCGGCAACGATTCTTTATCCCATATTTTAATTCAAAATTATCACCATTGATCTTATATCTGCGGTATTTAGGGTTTGCTGGAAGATAATTTGCAATATCATCTTTAGAATATATTTGGATACTCTTAAGTTCCAGATTATCAACTTCAAGTTCTTTTGCTAATTGTTTTATTTCTTCTAATTCGTGTTCATTGTGCTTCATTACTAAAAATTGCCAATGTAATGATGGATTAGACTTTTTTAATTTCTTTTTTGCTGCAACGATATTCTTAACGTTTGTTACTACATTATCTAGTTTACCATTTATTCTGTATTTATTATAAGTTTCCTGAGTTGTTCCATCTAATGATACGATCATAGAATCAAGCCCAGAGTTTACAATTTCCTCAGCATCGTAATTGATATTCCCATTTGTAGAAACTAATGTAAATAAACCCTTATCTGAAGCATATTTGACCATTCTAGAAAAATCTTTATTCAAATATGGTTCACCTTGATTCCACAACACAACCATAAACGCAGTTTTATAAGAATCATCAATTATTTTTTTAAAAACATCAAAAGTCATATAACCTTTAGTTCTTTTTAAGGTTCCATTACCAGATGGGCACAATGGACACTTTAAATTACATATATTTGTAGGTTCGATCATAATTATTGGTGGAGAACCCCAATATACAGCTCTCTTAAATATTAAGGAAATTGCGTATGATGTTATTACTTTAATTGCATTAATGAGCCTATTAAAGCTAAAACTCTTTTTCAATAATCTAATATTTTCGTGTAACATATATTTATCCTTAAAGGATTTTTTGTGAAAGCAGTTCTCAATGTCAAATGAAAATCTTTATTGTTTTAGGCAAAACAAAAACCCTGCACAAATGCAGGGTTTTCTAAAATATTTGTATATTAAAAATCCATCTGAAGTTTTGTTCCGAAGTAAATTTCTGAACCTTCAACAACACCCATTCCGTCTTCCATATCATCAATTATTCCGACTTCAGGAATTAATGATGCATTTTTATGAAGTTTTATGTTTCCTTGCAGGAATGCACTCATTCCGGTATCATCATCAGTAAGAGCATCATTTGAAGAAATCACATATCCACCACCAGCAGTAATCTTTGTACATCCAACAGGATAAGTAATTTGAAGAAATCCACCCATAGTGACTGTATCTATTACTTCTTGATCTACATCATCCCAACCAGCACCAGCATTAGTAGATGTTACCATCCCGTAATCTGCAACATTTAAACCATAATTTACTTGGCACTTAATAGCCACTTTATTCAAATTATATTTAATTGTTGTTGCAAATGCATATGCCATTAACGCATCATCAATACCCGATGCATCTTTGTTATACTTACTCATGTTTAATCCAAATGTTGGATAGATACCTAAATTGCCATTTTTATAATTATAACCGAGATTAATTTTTGGTATTAACGTATCGATATTATTTGCGCCTAAATTTGCAGCATCAATTTTACTTGGATTTGAAATACTTAAATAAATACCAAGTTTATTTGTAAACTTTATCATTGGTTTTCTTCCATCATAAAATGCACCATAACCAAATAGTAAATTTTCTGAACCGATAAGAACTGAGGTTGCTTGTGATGCAACATTTGCAGCAGTGAAGCCAGAGTATGTTTGACCAACTAATAGATTACATCCATCTTCATTTAAAATTATTTTACCATATATTAAGCGTGTATAAACATTCCCGGAATTATGTAGACCTAACTCTACTTTTCCAATATATTTTTCATGAAGATAATTTATTCCCATCCTACTTGTACTGCAATTTATCAGTTGCATGTCAATACGATTTTCTACACCTGTCATATCTTCATCTTTCATTTCATACCAATACCCAAGTCTGGCACTTCCATAAAAATCTACTTTCGCAAAAGCACTTGTAAGTAGTAATCCTAATAATACAATAGCAATTAATTTTTTCATTTCTCTCTCCCTATTTTTTTATTTGATATAGTCTTTTTCTTTATTAATTAATATTTGTCAATCTACTTTTGATATGATTGATATTTGTATAATAGAAGCAAAAAAAAACCCCGCATTACTGCGGGGCCTGTAACTAGTATCTATACAACTTAGAATGTGAATCCTAATTGCAATGTTAGTGTATCAGCCTTGAAATCATCTTCGTCTGCATCAAGAATCTCTTCTGAATACATTTTGTATTCTAATTTAAGAATTGAATCTTTTGTAGGATTCATATTCAAACCGAAGAGAATTGCATTGTATTCCATACCTTGTGCTAAAAGATCATCATCTAAGCCATCATATGTGTAATATCCAAAATAAGGAACTGGCTTGATCCAGAAAGGAATTCCAGGAACATAACTAACGATAGTATACAAGTTTAAATCACTTGTGTCATCATTAGCATCACCATTACTTACAAGTTGAAGCTTGATATTTGCCATTTCAGCAGCTGTATAACCAATATCAAAAGCCCAATCCATAATTGCATCAGTATCTAAATCTGGATCTTGTCCACGCATCACAAAACCAGCACCAATATCAGCACCAGCTACATTATAATCAAAACGAGCACCGTAATCAGCATAATCGTACATTCCAATAGCAGACTGATTAATATCTAATGTGAAAAGCTGCCATCCTAAACCTTTTACATTACCATCAAATTTTACCATCCAGTCATTTTCAGGATTAATAAATCCCCAGCAAGCACCTTCAATAATATTAAGATTTGCAAAAGTAGAAGGATTTAATTCTTTTACTAATGGAACTGCAGTTTTACCAATAAGCACATTCACCATTGGGTGAAGCGCAAATTTTTTGAACATATGATTAATAGTAAAATTATCACCAGGCCATGCTGTATCACTAAAGTTAGCATGGAAACCATAATCAGCTCCCCAGTATCCAATTCCTACATAACCGCGAACTAATCCACCACCTTCATCAGCTGAACCAGGATATCCCATAATTGGATAAGTCATATCAGCTTCACCAGAAGCACCAGCAAAAAGGCTTGCTACAAAAACTAAACTAACTACTAATAAAATAATTTTTTTCATCTTTTTCTCCCTAGATTTTTTTTAACACACATTAGCTAATTTAAATTAACTAAACTTAATTACGATAGTTAAACTCACTTTTTAATTATCACATTCTATTCTTATATTATGAACATGCCTAAATGAATTTTATTCAGTAATTGTGTCAAGAAATTTTTGCTATATATATCTTATCTAATTGTATTATAATAAGTTAAATATTTTTCAGAGTAATTTGAACATGCTTATCAGTCATAGCTAAGTCTTTATGTTTTAGATATATAGCTGTCACAAGACATTTATTCTTTTTTTGCATTCCTTACAATTGGAAGGAAAATTATCTCAAGTGGGTTCATCATGATATTCCCATTAATATCTTTTGCTGAAACATTAAATTTGTAAGATGAGTAGTTATTTAGTTTGTGTTGAGAACTAAAGATATAATGTTTAGAATTACTATTTAGAACAACAACATCTTCAACATTTCCAGTCTCAATTTCTATTAATTGTGTTTCAATATCATCCTCTAGTATGATTTCAGAAAAATGAACCGATATTTTAGGAAGGAAAGTATTTACAGAAGAACCTGTTCGGGGGGTTGATGAAACTACTTCCGGTGGAATTGAATCTATTAGCGTGTTGCCATCAATTAATAACGCCCCTTCCCCTGTAATATTATCTTTGCTATCTATTATTTCTTTAATAGTTATTTTGTATTTAAGTGTATCTAAGTTAGTTGTAAGAATAGAAAGTTCGTCTTCATATAAATAATGTGCGATTACATCTGAGTTGGTTTCTAATGAATCAGCAGTAACAATTAAGATCTCAGACACTGAAACGATTGGCTCTGAAAATTTAATATTAATATTGTTATTATATTTTACAGTTGCTGATTCTATTTCTGGCTTTAAAGTATCGGCATAAGATAGGTATATATCTGTTATAGAAGACGTTACAGGATTGATAACTTCTTGGAAATATGGTTCACTTTCATAATCGTATTTTTCATTTGTGTTTTTATCGATAAAAGCCCTTATAATGTATTCTACTTTATTTAAATCTTCTATTATATATGTTCCGCCAAAAGCAACTTTTGAAAACACTTCTGTTGAATCTGATGTTAAAATTGTCATCTGAATCTTCTTGTTAGCATCTTCTATCTTTTCGAATGAAAAATTACCAGAAATTCGGTTAGAGTTAAGTTCGCCACTTGCAAAAATATAAGTACTGTTTTTGCTTAGGAAATTACCATGTTCACCTTTGATCTTACTAGAAAAATTAAAATAATAATTTGTATCATTCTCTAACTCTTCCATGATCTTAATCGTTAATATGTTCCCGTCCCAAATGTATTTTTTCTTTAATATTGGAGGGTGGATATAAATTCCTAAAAAAATTGAATTACGTTCGATTGGTTTAGAAAATATAATTTCGATATTTGAATCGCTTATATTACTGTATTCATCTGGTGTTACAGAAACTATTTCTGGATTTATCGTATCTTTTTTCCCACCTGTAGGGCTTTTCTTATGACCACAAGAAATTAAAAATAAAAAAATTGTAAGAGAAATAATTATGATTATTAATTTTTTCATGATCTATTCTTTTATGTTTTTATAAAACTTTCCATTCTGTAGGAAGAAAACGGTTTGCCTAATAACTTCATCATTATATTTTATAGTTAAATGAGTGCTGTGTACTATCATAAAATCTTTCATTTCAATAAGTTTTGTATTATCAACTGCAACTCTGCCATCATCTTCACCAGGAATGATTTTAGAAAAGTAAGGATTTGTACTTTTATCTCCTGCAATAATCCCAATTTCAGGAATAATTTGTTTAAGCTCTGATAAAATATTAGAATCCGTAGCAAGCTCTTGCCCCACATCTCCAACTATAAGATTATAAAATTTGCTTTCTTTAAAATGATCGGCTACTTCTGATCCTTTATTGGGTGGGCTAAGCATTACGATTCGGCTGCCTTCAGGAAGTTCATGATCTTGAAGATAGCATCTTACAATTAATCCACCCATCGAATGAGTAACAAAATGTATTTTATCAAAACCAATCTTCTTATATCTTTCTACAATTTCAGATAATTCCTTTTCTGCCAATGATTCTATTGTCTCGCCATTAGATGAATATCCAATATTCTTTGTTGTATAGCCTTCTTCTTTTAATGCAATTTCAAGTTTCAACATCGAAAGCTTAACATCACCTAATCCATGTAATAATATAACACTTTCATTAATTTGTTTTGCCTGTAGATTAACTATAAAAATTGTTATTACAATAATGAACGTAAATACTTTCTGCACTATTCTGTTACCGAATATCTTCTTTTAAAAGCATTACTCAAAGTTAGTGAACTTGTATATTCAATATCTCCACCAAAAGGAAGACCTGTAGAAAGCCTGGTTATTTTAACATTTTTTCCTTCAAATTGCGAAGCTAAAAAATTTATTGTACTTTCACCTTCTGCTGAAGGATTCAAAGCTAGAATTATTTCGTTGATCTTCCCAGAGATAATCATCTTTTCTAATTTTGGAAAATTAATCTCATCCGGGCCAATTCCATCGAGTGGTGAGAGTAATTCATTTAACACAAAATATTTTCCTTTAAACTCATGTAGATCTTCAATGAGATATGCGTCTTGCGTATTCTCAACAACGCAAATAACATTTGATAGTCTTGTTTCATCACTGCAAAATTTACATGGTTCTGTTTCTGATAGCATATTGCAAACAGAGCAATTATCATAACTTTGTACAGCAACCTTAATAGAATCCGCCAAGCTCACAGCATCTGCCTTCTCTTTACTAATAAGATGAATAGCCAACCGTTGTGCTGTTTTAGATCCAATTCCAGGAAGTTTCTTCAGGTTATTTACAAGATCTTCTAAAAAGCCATTAAACATTATTTATTGCCTTATTGCAATTTACTTTAAAACATTCCTGGTATTTTTAAGCCACCTGTTAGCTTACCCATTTCTTCTTCACTCGATTTTGCTATCTTGTCATGAGCTTCATTAACTGCAGCTATTATGAGATCCTCTAACATTTCTATGTCATCAGGGTCTACAACTTCTTTATCAATATTCAAAGAAACTAACTGGTTTTTGCCATTCATCTCAACTTTTACCATTCCACCACCGGAAGTTCCTTCTACAATCTTACTCGAAAGCTCTTCCTGAGCCTTCATCATCTCATCCTGCATCTTTTTTGCCTGTTTCATGAGATCCTTCATTCCTTTTTTTCCACCTGGAAACATACTCATTCCTCCATTTTAAATTATATTTTATTCAATAAATTTATTACTATTTTTAAAGTCAAATTAATATTCAATATCAAGCTCTAGAGCCAATTTATAAATTCTATTCTTTTGCTCACCTGTTTCATCTGCAACAAGTTTTACGGCCTTTTTCTTTGATTCTCCATTTTTTAATAATACAATAATTTTTTCTTCTAATTCACTATCGGTGAATGTTCTTTTTTCTGAACCTTCAACTAAAATTACAAATTCACCTTTTGCAATAATTTGCTCATTATTTTCAATTATATTTTTTATTGATGTACGATAATAAGTTTCGTAAATCTTAGAAATTTCTCGGGCAACTACTACTTTACGATCTCCAAAAATATCAAATAATCTTTGCATGAATTTATGTAATTTGTGTGGAGCTTCATAAAATACCAACGTATTTTCATTATCTTTAATTTTTTGCAGAATTTCATCACGTGTTTTATTTTTCTCTGGTAGGAATCCAATAAATTGGAATCTCTCGCAATTTAATCCTGATGCTACTAAAGCCGGTATAAATGCCGTAGCGCCTGGCAATACTTCCACTTTTATATCATTAGCGATAGCTTCTTCAATAATGATACTTGATGGATCTGAAATACCAGGTGTTCCAGCATCTGAGATGATTGCAATATCTTCTCCATTTTGTAATTTACCAATTAATTGTTCAACACGTTTGCGCTCATTGAACTTATGATAACTTATCATTTGAGTTTCAATATTATAATGATTCAACAACTTCTTAGAATTTCTTGTGTCCTCAGCTCCAATAAGTGATACATTTTTAAGAACTTCAACTGCTCTAAAAGTGATATCACCTAAATTACCAATTGGAGTTGGAACGATATATAGAATTCCTGTTTTACTCATTATTCTTACCCTTTTATAAAGAAAGGAAGCCCCGAATTTTCTGGGGCTTCCAATTTATATTAAGTTACAATTAACTAATTACTTCATCCATTCAGCAAAAGTATCAGGTGTACTTGGAACTACGATCTCACCTGAGATAACTTTAGCTTTAAGTTCTTCAACTTCTTCTAAGATCTCAGCAGGAACAAGTTTATATGATGTAGGAGCAATTCCAACACCGCCTTCTTTTAAACCGTAACCAACAGTTGATCCACCTGGGAATTCATCTTTTACGAGGAGTGCAGCAATGTTAAATATTGCATTATCAACTCTTTTCATAGCTGATGTAATCACATGCTCAGGAGCAAGTGAATTTTGGTCTCTATCTACACCAATTGCAAATTTATCTTGTTCTTTAGCTGCTTCTATAACGCCATCACCAACGCCACCAGCTGCATGATAAACTATGTCGGCATTATTTTCATACATTTGATTTGCAATAGCTTTACCTTTGGCTGCATCTGTAAAAGAATCTGCATACTGTGCTAAAATTTCAGCATCAGGATTAGCTAATTTAACTCCAGCTTTGAAACCATATTCAAATTTCTCGATCAAAGGGAATTTCATTCCACCAACAAAACCAACTTTATTAGTTTTTGTCATTTTACCTGCAATATAACCAACTAAGAATGATGGCTCTTGCTCTTTAAATACAACACCAACTACGTTTGCTGGAGTTTCTTCACCATAAGCATAATCGATAATAGCATAATTTTGATCTGGATTAGCTAAAGCTTTCTCTTTAATTGTATCGCCCATTTTGAAACCAATACCCCAGATTAAGTTATTTCCAGCATCAAGTAAAGTTTCCATATTTGGTGAATAATCTGCATCTTGAGTTGACTCAAGATAGCTAACTGCAATAGCAAATTCTTTCTCAGCTCTTTTTAATCCTTCCCAAGCTGATTGGTTGAATGATTGGTCATTAATTCCACCAACATCTGTTACCATTGCAACCTTAATACCTGATTCCTTTTGTGCTTGTCCACAACTTACAACAGACAAAACAAATAACGCAAGAACAAAAATCGTAATAATTCTTTTAAACATTTGCATCTCCTTCCTTATTTTTTAAAGCTACTTCAATGTAGCATTTTTTTCTTTAACTAAACACTTTCAAATCACTTTTGGTGTCAAGTGATAAACCTAAAATTTATGTTCCTTCTCGTATGGAATACCATCAGCAGAAGGTGCAGCAGACTTTCCAACAAATCCAATGAGTACAACTATAGTTATTACATAAGGTAACATACTTATTAATTGAGAAGAGATCCTAAAATTAAACTGACCTAAGAACACAGCTATTCCTTGTGCTCCACCAAATAGCAAACATGCCAATAATGCTCCTTGTGGTTTCCATTTTCCAAATATCATTGCAGCAAGTGCAATAAAGCCATGTCCGGAAATTAAAGTAGGTCTAAAATTTGAAACAATTGCCAAGCTCATTGCGGCTCCACCAAATCCAGCAAAAACACCTGACATTATAACTGCAAAATAGCGAATTCGTATTACATTAATACCCAAAGTATCTGCTGCTGTAGGATGTTCACCAACAGATCTTAATCGTAAGCCGTATTTAGTTTTGTACATAAAAAACCAAATAATAAGAACCATAATTAATGCTAAATAAACAGTTGCGTATTGATTATCAAATATTATGCTTAAAAAAGAGCCTTCGGGAAAAACTCCATTTAAAGGTCTTGGCATTTTGTTATCAAGTGGAATAGATTTTGTCATTGTAGCACCCTCAAAGAACATCCGGCTTAAGAATAGAGCTATACCTATTCCCAAAAAATTAACTGCAATACCAGATACAACCTGATTTGCACCAAATGTTACGCTTGCAAATGCATGAAGGAGTCCAAACATACCACCGGCAATACCAGCTCCGATAAAGGCAATCCACGGATCGCCAACAAAATATCCGATTGCTGCGCCTGCAAAAGCACCAATTACCATCATACCTTCCAATCCTATATTAATAATACCGGAATTTTCTGATAAAACTCCACCAAGAGATGTGTATATCAGGGGTGTTGAATACATTAATGTTGTTCCAATTATCAAGGCAAGATTACTAAATATTGTATCTATCATTTTGAACCCCCTTTTTTATTTTTTTTGGTTAAGATTACTTTGATTAATTTTGGAATTGAAATAAAAAATACTATTGATCCAATTACAATACTGATCACCTCAGAAGGTGCCTGCATAAATGGTTGGATTTTTGCTCCACCATATTTTAGAGCTCCAAATAAGATTCCAGCTAATATGCACCCAAGAGCACTACTGTTAGCTATCAATGCAACTGCGATGCCATCAAATCCATAACCCTCCATTGCTGCAATAAGAGTTACTTTATGAGAAACTCCAACAACTTGTAATGCACCTGCAAGTCCAGCTAAACCACCAGCAATAAACATTGAAATGATCATATTTTTGTTTACATTAATACCACCATATTCTGCGGCAAATTTATTAAACCCAACTGCGCGCAATCTATAACCAAGTGATGTTTTATTAAGGATGAACCAAACTAATATTGCCATTAGAACTGCAATTGCAAAACCCCAATTCATAGGTGTTCTTAAAAGGCCTTTCCAAAAAGGATGCTGTAACAGCCATTCACGTCCTGCATCTGATTGTTTCCAAGTTTTTAGGATCATCATATTTGCTGTAGGTTGAATAGAATAGGAAGTTTCTCCTCCTGGCTTTTGGAATCCCTTAGTATATATTAGGAAATTCTGGAAATACAAAGCAATCCAATTCAGCATAATTGTTGATATCACTTCATGCACACCAAATTTTGCTTTAAAGTAACCAGCCAGTCCACCCCATATTCCCGCTGCTAATACGGCAGAAATAATTACGACAGGAATGTGGATCAATAATGGTAAATGTAAGAAATAGCCAGTTGCAGTTGCCACAACCGAACCAATAATGAATTGTCCTTCTGCACCAATATTAAACAAACCAGTCTTAAAAGCAAATGCTATTGAAAGTCCTGTAAGAATTAGAGGTGTAGCACGAACAATTGTATAGGAAATATAGCTGGGTTTAGAGAATATACCACGCAATATTATTCCATAAGCTTGAAATGGATTAAAGCCTGCAGCAGCGAGAAAAATAGCACCTACTACAAGTCCTAAGAAAATTGAAATCAAAGTAAATCCTATTGTTTTCTCAGTTGCGAAAATATATAGTTTCTTTCTTAAATCTTTAAATGTTAGTTTCATACGTTGCCTCCGCCAGCCATCATTAATCCTAGTTTTTCAACTTCGGCATCTTTTGCATCTACAATTCCCACTATTTTACCTTCATAAATTACAGCAATTCTATCTGAAACATTCATGATCTCATCAAGTTCAAAAGAGATCAGGAATACAGCTTTATTATTGTCACGCTGTTCTATTAATGATTTATGAACAAATTCGATTGCACCGACGTCGAGTCCTCTTGTTGGTTGTGCGGCTATAAGCAAATCTGGGTCATTAGAAACCTCTCTGGCAATTATTACCTTCTGTTGATTCCCACCTGAAAGGGTTCTTGCCATTTTAGATTCCTCATTAGGACGAACATCAAATTTATCGATCAACTCTTTTGCATAGACCTTGATGTTATCATATTGAAGAACTCCTTTTCTTGCGAATGGACTTCTATAATAATTTTCTAGTATTGTATTTTCCGATATATCAAAATCTAAAACAAGACCTCTTTTTTGTCTATCTTCTGGAATATGCGATATTTTTTTATTTATAACTTGGAATGGTGTGTTGTTTGTAATATCTTCACCATTAATCTTTATAACTCCTGATTCTACTTTTCTAAGACCTGTAATTGCCTCTAACAATTCGGTCTGTCCGTTGCCGTCAATACCTGCAAGACCAAGTATTTCACCCTTCTTAACAGAAAGGTTAAGTTTATCTACAGCAATAATGTCTCTGTTGTCTTTAACAACAAGATCTTTAATCGAGAAAATTTCATTACCTGCTTCTTTCTCATTTTTAGCAACACTAAAACTTACTTCCCTTCCTACCATTTTAGAGGCTAAACCCTCTTCATCAGTTTCAGATACAACTACTGTTTCAATGTGTTTTCCACGTCTAATTATTAAACAGAAATCAGCTGCATCTGTAATTTCTTTAAGCTTATGACTAATAAGAATTATTGATTTTCCCTCTTTAGTTAGATTCTTTATAATTTGAATAAGTTCAACAATCTCTTGAGGTGTTAAAACTGCTGTTGGTTCATCAAGTATTAGTATTTCTGCACCACGATATAGTGCTTTTAAGATTTCAACTCTCTGCTGCATTCCAACAGAAATATCTTCGATCTTTGCATTGGGATCCACATAAAGCCCATACCGTTCGGAAATCTCCTTAACGTCTCTAAGAGCTTTCTTCATGTCCAGAACACTAAATTTGGAAGTTGGTTCTCTACCTAAAATAATATTCTGTGCTACAGTAAATGGCTTTACCAGCATGAAATGTTGATGCACCATACCAATTCCATGATCAATAGCAATATTCGGATTTGTGATATCTACTTTTTTCCCGTTGATCATAATCTCACCTGATGTGGGACTATAAAGTCCGTACAATATGTTCATTAAAGTAGATTTTCCAGCTCCATTCTCACCAAGCAGTGCATGAACTTTCCCTTTAAATACATCCAGATTTACAGAATCATTCGCTACGAAACCACCAAATTTCTTGGTAATGTTTTTCATCTCAATCACTTTTTCGAGTGATTGTGTTACATTTTCATATCCCATATTACACTCTCTTTTATTTATAAATTATTTTTTTGTTTTATTTATGTGATGAGTCAAGAATTATATAAATCATA
>CAXCCM010000002.1:0-41855 GCA_963981005.1 uncultured bacterium
AGCGGGAAGGATTGATCTCTACTAAAAAGAATATCGTAATTACTGATGTGGGAAGCACTACAACTAAAGCAATTCTCCTGCAGCGTGAGGGCAAAGATTTCAAATTAAGATCACTGCATCATGCGGCAACTACAGTAGAAAAACCAGTAGAGGATGTAAACATTGGAGTACTTAAAGCGATCAAACATATCGAGAAAGAGACCTCCATTCCTCTCCTGTTAAAAAGTTCTCAAGAAGCGGATATAAAATTCAATGATGACACTCTCTACTTAACTACCAGCAGTGCTGGTGGAGGATTGCAGATTTTGGTAATCGGCCTCACACTTTTTGATTCTGCCAGTAGTGGGAAGAGAACTGCTTTTGGAGCAGGCGGAGTGATCTTGGATACATTTGCGATTGATGATAAGCGCAGTAGTTTGGAGCAGATGCAAGCCATGAGCGTTCTGCATCCTGATATAATCTTGATGTGCGGTGGTATTGATGGAGGAGCTGTTTCATCGATTCTAAGATTGGGGGAAATATTACAATTGGCAAATCCTAGTCCAAAATTTGGTGATAAAACTAATATCCCACTGGTTTTTGCTGGTAATACAGGAGCAAGAGCGTTCATTGCAGGATTGTTCAGCAAAAGGTTTGATCTGTTTATCGTGCCAAATTTACGCCCCAAACTTACCGAAGAAAATTTGCAGCCGGCCAGAGAGAGGATCCATCAACTCTTTATGGATAATGTAATGGAGCAGGCTCCGGGCTATTCCCAACTGAAAAAGATAGTGAATGACGACATTATTCCCACCCCGATGAGCGTGATAAATTCTCTGCAACTTGTAAGTGAAAAACTAGATGAGAATATAATGGCTGTTGATATCGGAGGAGCTACAACTGATATTTTTTCCAATATTTTGGGTGAATATTTCCGTACGGTTAGTGCCAATTATGGGATGAGCTACAGTATCGCTAATGTGCTTAAGGATACAGGATATTCCAATGTGAAAAGATGGATTCCCGGTGGATTGAGCGATGATTATATAGCAAACTACATTGCCAACAAGATGCTCTATCCGACCTTCAACCCATCAGATGAACCGCAGATCGCAATTGAACATGCGATCTCCAAAGAAGCGATCAGGATGTCTAAAAAGCAGCATATGGAGATGAATTTTAATACCAGAGAGATCGGATTTTTGGATAAATTAAAAATGAAGCAACACGATCTAGAGAGTATTACAGAAGCATTTTATATTGAAGAAGCTAAAGATGCGAAGAAGTTCCACATGTATGATATCAACATTCTTATTGGTGCAGGTGGTGTTCTCTCTCATACCGATTCAAATGAGCAGGCTCTTTCTATAATCTACGATGGATTCCAGCCTGAGGGGATCACCGAGATCTGGAAGGATAAACACTTTATCTCACCTCACCTTGGTAAACTGAGTGCAATTGATGAGGGACTTGCAACCAAACTACTAATTGATGAATGTTTTGAAAAGATCGGAATTACGATTCGTCCCTTATCCCAAAAATGGAAACAGGATAAACCTGCTCTTGAGATAACAGTTGATGATGAAAAGCATACAGTTAAAGTTGGTGAACAGCTTTACATTCCAAATAAGAAAAAGATTTCTAGAGAGATCAGCATCGTCTTGGAAAAAGGATTTTATCTAAATGAACAGGGTCACGGACTGAAATTCAAATCTGAACTTCCTATCTATATTGATGCATCACATGATGAAAATAAAAGTTTGGAAAATGATGCGCTACAACTTTTTGGACAATTTCATAAGATCCCCTCAATTGAAGAGAGCTTTACTAAATTCATTAAACCTAAACCAATAATTACAGGAGTTCAGGAACACAAAATTTCTCTTCCCTATGAAGGAAACATACTGGTAAATGTTGGTGATGAAGTTAATTGTGACACTGTTATCGGAGAGAACCTGTTTGATCCTCCCCGGGTTTATGTGCTCTCACTTTTCGATAAAACTTACCTGAATTTAAATAGTGAAAATATAGAAAAATCACTTCGTATTAAGGAAGGTGAAGAAGTTAAATTTGGTCAGCGCATTGTCGAGATCGGAGACAGAACATTAATCCAGGAATTAAAGTTCCAACACTACTATTTTGATGCTCCAGTAAGAGGGAGAGTAGAGAAGATCAATCTAGATTCAGGAACAATTATTATGCGTGAGATCCAAGACTACTCGACCAAACCCAAAAAAGTCAATGTAGCCAAAAGAATGGATATTCTTCCTAAACAGATAAAAGCCTATATGAAAAAGAATGAGGGAGATTTTGTTTATGCAGGAGATACCTTGGCTTCCAGAATTTTTGATAAGAATGTTGCACTTCCCTCTTTTGTTCCATCCCCAACAACCGGTACAGTAAAAGAAGTTAATATGGAAACCGGCATTGTAACAGTACAATATGATAAAAAGCCCTATCTGCTAAAAGCAGGTATTAATGGCAAAGTCAAAAAAATCGATGAAAAAGCATCTGCAGTCATCTCCTACAATGGCATCACATTGAAAGGAGTAATCGGTTTTGGAGCAGAAGCTAGTGGAAAATTAAAAGTGATTGCACAGCCATCGCAGTTAGACAATTGTCGCGAAAATGAGATCCTTGTCTTTGCTACAGCGATCAATCATGAGATCATTCAAAAAGCTGTGGATAAAAAAGTTAGTGGAATTATCGCACCTTCTGTTAGCAGTGCAGATCTCGTGCTGTTTATCGGCAAAGAGATCGGTGTTGCTCTCACCGGAAATGAGGACATTCCTTTTCCACTTATCATAACAGAAGGATTTGGAAAATTTGAGATGAGTGGTAAATATCTAGATACTCTTAAAAAATATAATGGCAAAGACATTTATATTAATGGACATACTCAAATTCGTGCCGGTGTTACCAGACCGAAGATAATTATTTTCTAAGAAAATTATATTAAGGAGAAGATCATGGTTAAATTTTTAGGAATATTATTTATATTTATCATAGTAGTATTAATACTTGAAGCAAGTTCAGAAGAGCCCTCAAAGGTCTATTTCACAGATAATATATCGGGAGATGGTGTATTAGAAATCTTCCAAAATATTGGACAGGAAGTTAGTGGGAAAGTAGCAATCAAAGTTCACTTTGGTGAAGACGGTAATAGAAACTACTTGAAGCCGGAACTTATCGAAAAACTAACCCGAGAGCTTAATGCAACTCTTGTTGAGACTAATGTGCTTTATCGTGGTAAAAGACGTTTTACAGAGCATCACATTCAATTAGCAAAAGAGCATGGTTTCGATTTTGCTCCAATCGATATATTAGATTCCGAAGGAGAAAAGGAAATAAATGTTGATCTAGAGCATTTTAAAGTTGTTAGTGTGGGTAGCCATATCGACAATTATGATAATCTGATCATCTTCTCACACTTCAAAGGTCATGCTATGGCAGGTTTTGGAGGTGCGATCAAGAATGTAGCAATGGGATTAGCTTCAATTCCCGGTAAAATGGCCATGCATGCTTCCAATATCCCTCTATTCAATAATTCACGCTGTACTTCATGTAAACTTTGTTTAGATGTTTGTTCTGTTGATGCCATTACACTTGATCCGCTTGTGATCGATGTTGATAAGTGTATTGGCTGTGGAAAATGTATCGGAGTATGCCCAACAGGAGCAATTCAGGTCCCCTGGGGTAGCACTGGTAAAAATGAATTTAATGAAAGACTTGTCGATTATGCAAAAGCTATTTCAAATAATTATGAAATGGTTTATATAAACGTTCTGGCTAATATTTCCAAAAGTTGTGACTGTGATGCCTATGCACAAGCTCCTTTTATGGATGATATTGGAATTTTAGCATCTACCGATATTGTTGCTATAGAAAAAGCTAGCCTCGATCTAGTAAATAAAGCTCATAATTGTGAGGATACTTTTTTGAAAGTAAACTCTACAAGTGGGAATGGTCAGATCGATTATGCTTACAAAATAGGATTGGGTAATATTAAATACGAATTGATTGAGATTAAATAAACTCTGTTTTTAACATGTCAAAATAATGCAAATGTTAAAATAATGGAAAATTCTTGACCTTGAATGAGACAAATCATTAATCTATATCAAATTATTAATAGGAGGGGAAAATGTATGATAACATGTATGCTTCGGAAATGAGTTCGGGTCCTGGAATAGTATTCTGGATTTTTTACTTTGCTCTGATTATTTTCATGATCTTTGTTCAATGGAAAATTTATGTAAAAGCCGGAAAACCTGGTTGGGGATGTATTGTCCCTATCTATAATGTTATCCTGCAGTTGGAAATTGCTGGCAGACCGATCTGGTGGATATTCTTGATGTTTATTCCATTTGTAAATATTGTCGTTTCTATTATTATCCTAATCGATTTTGCAAAAGCGTTTGGAAAGGGAACTGGTTTTGCTATCGGCATGATATTTCTACCCTTTATCTTCTTCCCAATCCTTGCCTTTGACAGTTCTGAATATCAAGAGACAATTCATATTGTAAGTGAGCCGTATTAGATATAACATAAAAGATTAAAATTAGAAGCCTCTCGGATTATAGAACCGAGAGGCTTTTTCTTACTTAAATTCTAGCAAGTGTCAGAATTCAGATCATTATCATTTTCATCCCTGAAATGTTTATGTATAAATTCCGGTTTGTGATGGATACTCTTCTTATGCTCTTTATGCACTTTGTAATTGGAATTGAACAAGATTTTAAACAGTATCAAGATCATAATTCCCTGCCAATAAGTAATAGGCGTTAAACTGAAGATCGGTGTGATCGTAGCATTCCATAACAACTGCACTGCCCATCCAACTAAAAATGCTACTCCAATTCCTAATAGAATGAATAGCGGGATAAATTTTTTGTGTTTACATTTCATATTTCCTCCAATATGTTTTATTTTAAATTTCTATTATCGGGTTTATTCTGATCTTTTGCCCTGAGAGTAAATCTCTCAACAAGAACAGAGTGCTGACACCTGGCAACCAACTCAGATAGTCACTTAGCTCAGTTTCCGGTTCGTTTTCTATTTCAATATTCTCAGCAGCATATAATAGGACATCTATCTCCAAATCATCCGGTGCTTTTTGCATACCTTTTTTTAGGATTTGATCCTTAAACATTGTTAACCTTCCTTTATTTGAAGTTGATCGTTCTGTAAAAACTTTCTTAAATAGTTAAGTGCATAACGATAGCGTGAAGCAATTGTATCTCTTGAGATCTCTTTCAATTTACCGATCTCTTCAAAAGTCATTTTACTAAAGATGTGTAGATGCAGAACATCATGAAGAAGAGGTTTTTCTTGAGCCAGATAAGATAATGATTCCTTAAAGGTATCTTCGCTTACCTGCTCTATTTCTTCCGTTTCAATATCAGGAATATCAAATTCATCACTAAGAGAGAGAACTTTTGCTTTGCGACTTAAATTGCGTACAAGATTCATAGCAATTTGAAATAGATATGCTTTGGGATTCGTTAGCTCTTTTTTAGAAGCAGAATCAATAAATTTCATGAATGTCTCCTGAAAAATATCGCTTGCATCATCTTTGCACCTATTGTACAAAAAAGTATAGAGTGAATCTTTATACTTTCCATAAAATATCTGAAAGGCATCCATGTCTCCGCTTCTATATGCAGCTATCAAATCCTGATCCGTCCACTTCATTTTTCTTCCTCTCACCTACTATGACACAAAAGTGTTTGAATGTGTTTAATTTATTTTTATTTTTTTGTTAGTCAATAAATACACCCCTTAATTAATTCCATAGATTAGTTCACATAAAGTTAACCGCATTAGAATATTGTAGATATCTTAATTATTTATTGAGTTTCTTAATAGTTAGTTAATTTAAGGTTAGATCCATTTAACGAATGAAAAGAGGAATCAACTCATGTCCAGTTTATTAATTAAAATACTGGACAATATTGCAAAGAAAAAATTAATGCTTTTATTATGAAAGTAAAAGAATTTGTAATCAAGAAAATTGAAAGGCTTCCTGAGGGATTTGTCTTTACCTATGAGGATATCATTGAGGAAACAAACAGCAAGGAAGCTGTAATCAAAAATTTAAACAGAATGGTAACTTCTGGAAAATTGAGTAAGCTTTCAAAGGGCAGATTTTACAAACCAGAGAAAACTCCTTTTGGCAAACTGGAACCTAATGAATTCCAGATTGCAAAAGATCTATTAAAAAAAAATGAGAAACTTGTTGGATATTTAACAGGTTTAACTGTTTACAACCAACTTGGATTAACAACCCAAATAAGCAATATTATACAAATTGGTCGAAATGAAACAAGACCTGCAACCCAACGAGGAAAATACAAAATATATTTCATTAAGCAAAAAAATAAAATTTCCAAAGAAAATATTCCCTTGTTACAAATTTTGGATGCAATACGATATATAAAAGAAATTCCAGATACAAAAATTCAACTTTTATGCAATCGATTTTTAAATATTCTGTCTGAACTTTCACAAAATAATAAAACTACATTAATTCGTTTGGCACTTAACTATTCACCTGCAACTCGTGCATTGCTTGGAGCATTACTGGATAAAGTAGGAGATGAAGAGCTAACAGGAAAATTACAAAATTCTTTAAATCCTATCACAAATTATAAACTGGGTATCACAAGAGAAAATTTATCAACAATTGAAAAATGGAATTTAAAATGAAACTACATAATAACACGAAATTATTTAAACAAGCAATACAAGCAACGTCTCAACATAAGGACTTTTAGAAATATATGTGGAAAAAGATTATTGGGTAACACTGGCTTTGCACATTATTTTTCACAGCGATTTAAGAGATTTTGTTGTTTTCAAAGGTGGAACTGCACTTTCTAAAGCTTTCAAATCTATAGATCGTTTTTCTGAGGATATTGATTTAGTCTTATTGCATAATGAAAACGAAACATCAAATCAACTCAAGAGAAGATTAAAACAAATAAGCAATATTGTATCTGAACAACTTCCTGAATTTGCTCTTGAAGGGATTACTCGAAAAATGGGAATGAATCGTAAAACAGCTCATTCTTATCAGCATATTTTTAAAGGTAATTTTGGACAGGTAAGAGATTGCATAATACTTGAAACAAGTTGGTTAGGAAACTATGAACCAAATACAAAGCTAAAACTAAATTCGTTTATTTATGATATGATGATCGCAACAGGTCAGAAAAAATTGCTGAAGCATCTGGGTTATTACCTTTTGAAGTATTAGTTTTAGAATCTAAAAGAACAATTTGTGAGAAAATTATGAGTTTAACTCGCTTTTCTTATTCGGAAAAACCGATTGAAGATTTGAATTTTAAAATCAGACACATTTATGATATTACACGTTTACTAACCGATAATGATCTTCTGCAATTTGTGGAATCAAGTGAGTTTGATAAAATGCTATTACGTGTGGCAAAAGATGATGTTCATAGTTTTAAACAAAATAAATGGTTAAAAAAACACCCAAAAGATGCGATAATTTTTGCTAAATCGAAAGAAATATGGGAAGAATTAAAATTAGTTTACCATAACAAATTCAAAGATTTGGTTTATGGAGAACTACCAAGTAATGAAGAAATTTTATCGGCATTAAATAAAATTGTTTGTAGAATTTCAGCAGTTGATTGGTCTGAAATAGAGAAAGAGTTTACTAATTAAAATATTCTAGTACTATAAATTATACTTTTTGATCTTTTTATGTAGCGTTGTGCGTTCTAAACTGATCTTGTTATTATTTGAATTTAACTGATAATCTAGATATTGAGATAAATGAAGATTTGAGAAGTAACCTTTTTTTTGATATTAATTATTTTGGTGCAGAGAAAAGGAAAATAAAATACTTCATTGATACTTCGAATGAAAAAGAGATAAAAAACATTGTAACTCTATGATTACAAATGAGCTGCTGAATTCATCTATTGAGAACATAACATATTCCTATTCTTTATCACATGAATTCTGTTTTTGACAATTCAAGCGGTCAATATTTACTTATTTTGACAATTTCATTTGTCATAAATCAATAATTTAAGTAAATCACTATGAATTAATAATATTGAGGTGAAAATTGGTTATGTCTTTAGGGATAATCAGGAAATAGGATACAATAACATTATACCACTTTATCTTTCTGGCTTTTTGTATTAAACTGTGAATAAACTCAAAAGTATTTCTACTTACCCAAATACTTGACACTCTAATTTCAATTTGAGCTATTTGCATCATGGCAAAAATAATTTATAGTTTATCAGGCGAAGGATCTGGGCATTCTTCACGTTCAAGGGAGATGATAACTCATCTTATAAAGAGAGGGCATACCGTAAAAGTAGCCAGTTATGATAGGGGTTATAAGAACCTAAAAGATGATTTTGATGTTTTGGAAATTGAAGGATTCTCGATAGTTAGTGAAGATAATAAAGTCTCGATCAGTAAAACTTTTACCCAGAACTTCAATACGATCTTAGATAGATTTGAAGCTTCAAATACACTAAAACAAAAGTATTTTAAAGAGTTCCAACCCGACTGCGTTATCACCGATTTTGAACCAATGGCTGCCTATCTGGCTAACGAGTTGGATGTACCGCTAATTACAATTGATAACCAGCACCGTATGCGCTATATGGAATTCCCATGCCCCTTTGAGTGGAAAGCAGAGGCACTTTTTATTGAAAACCTCATCCGCGTAATGATCCCGCGTCCCTGCGTTTCGCTGGTTACAACCTTCTACTTTGGCGAAAAGAAAAACGAGCGCACATTTACCTTCCCACCAATTTTAAGGCAATCTGTAATTAATGCCAAACCGTCAATCGGAGACTATATTCTTGTATATGCAACCCAGGAATATGATTCTCTGATAGAAAATATACAAAATTATAAGAGAGAAAAGTTCATTATTTATGGCTTCAATGAAGATAAGGTTGAAGAAAATCTTACTTATAAAACCTTCAGCAGAGAGGGTTTTTTACAAGATCTAGCCGGAAGTAAGGCAGTAATTGCAACTGCCGGATTTACACTTATGACAGAATCTTTTTATCTTGGGAAACCCTATCTGGCACTGCCTATGAAGGGACAGTTTGAGCAAGTATTGAACGGGTTAATGCTGGATGAACTGGAATACGGCAAAAGCACACATGATCTTAAAAAGGAGAATATCTCAGCCTTCTTGTATGATATTCCGGAATATACACAAAACCTTAAAAGTTATAAACATAGAGATAATAGTACGATCACTGAAATGCTAGATATGCTTCTTGAAAATGATCTGAAATTGCTACTTGAATTTCATGATAAACGCAGAACAATCTTTCATTTTGATGAAAAATAGGAATAAAATTATGAGAAGAAAAGATAGAGAGATCACAGACAAAAAGAATATTCAGAGGATAATTTCTAAAACTAACAAATCCAATAGCCAGGCTCTCATTATATTTTCGTATCATGGGATATAATATTAGTGCAAATCCGATGTATATGGGAAACAAGGTAAATTGGAAAAAAGCTCCTGTTAATACTTGATTTTTATTTGCGGAAACTTCTGTAAGATAGTCTGAACTTTCTACAGAAGGAACAACACTAAGAATGCCTGCAACCATTCCAATAATAATTAGTATTCCTGCCATGATTGCGGTCTTTCTGTTTGAATCCATTAATATTCCTTTATTAAACTCTAATTTTTTTATCATTGTCTGTAAGAAACTTTATAGTTTTACTTATCGAATCATTACCTAACCAAAATAAGTGTCCATATTCATTATTCCATTATGTTGATGCCACATTATAAATCACGGGCATTTGCCCCTTCCACTTATTCCATAAATTTTCTTCCGTGATCAAATTAGCCATGAAGTGAGCAACATTAATTCTACTTGTTTTGCCAGCATCAAATATTGGACTTCTTATGGGTGAAGAATGAACTGTATATTCTGAGACTTCAACTTCATTAATTAATGTATCAGGCCTTACCGCAATCCATTCAATAATTTTATTACGCATACTTATCGTGTCGAATAAATATTCTATTGCTGATTCATTATCTCGTTGCGGTGGTGATAAAAATCGCATAATCTTCATTACTAAATTCTCTTTTTTATTGAATTTCTCATTCTGTAATTTATTGATGCACGCTGTAGTGTTCATCAATATTATTTTTATAGTTCTATTTGTACTTATATCATTAACAATACTAATAACCCTAATCAATGAATCAGTTACGAGCTTGTAGGGTTTCCCTAATATTCCCTTTATCGAAAGATTATGACCTAGACAGAATATTACGGCATCAACATTATTTAAACATTGTTTCAACTCTTTATTATCAATTTCTAATATGCTTGCATTTATTATTTCTAAGCGCTCGCTACTTTTTATAGAATCAAATTTTTCTACATTTCTTGTAAATGCTTTAACACTAATACCACGTTTCAATAATTGTGTAACGACGTTAAACCCCGTAGCTCCATTAGCGCCTAATACTAAGACTTTCATATAAGCTATCTCCTTCTAATGTTTGTGACATACTGTAGTTGTCTTAAATTTTCTTCGCTCTGATTGAATACATATGAGGAATCTTACTTCCATATTTATTAGAAACCCACCTGCCTTTTTCAATTTCTGTTAGGTTAGGAAAACAATTATAAACTTGATAAGGGAATTCATTAAAAAACTCTATTTTCAATCCATTTGAGATTAAACTATTTAATACTTCACTTAAACTATGGTGCCACTCAATGTGTTTTAGGTTTTTATTAGAAACCTCAGACTTATCAGTATAAGATTTTTCAATAGCTGTTTCAAGTGCTTGTGATTTAAAATAACTATCAGATATCTCAGAATTGTTGTTAAGCGTGTAAATGAATGGATGAAATTCCACCATATAAAATATTCCATTAGGTTTCAAATAACGACTTATAATCTTCGCCCACTTATCAAGATCATTCAACCAATTAATTGCTCCATACGATGTATAAACAATATCAAAAGTCTCATTTAAAACACTCTCAATATCATATATATTTGAACGCACAAATCTTGCTGAAACTTTCAATTCATTTGATAATTCAGTAGCTTTTTGTATCGAAATATCAGATATATCAACTCCCACGACTTCAGCGCCTTGTCTAGCTAATGATAAAGTGTCCATCCCAAAGTGACACTGAAGGTGAAGAAGCCTCTTCCCTTTTATGTCTCCTAATTCATTAATTTCAATTTGATTTAGCGAAGTTTTTCCTTTCTTAAAACTATCAATATCATAGAAGATAGAGTTTGCGTGTAAAGTTGTTAGTTCATTCCAGCTCTTCCTATTATGTTCAAAACTATCCATATTGATTTTCTTATTTTTATGCTTTTGTATTTTCAAAAGTTTACTCATATTTTCCCCAAGTATTAAATCCTTTTCTTCAGTTGAAATATCAAGATTTCTTATTCTATCAATATTATTCTGCAAGTTGTCTTTCCCATAAGGTGTATCAGTTCCAAATGTAATATTTGCTGCTCCTACAAATTTTATTGCATCTATAAATCTTTTAGTAGATGTAAGTTGTGATGTTGATGTGTCAAAATAAAGATTACTATCTTTGAAGTTATCTTTTATAAATAATTCTAATCCAAATAGATGTGCAATAATTAGTTTCAACTTCGGATGTTCTTTTTTATATTCAATGAGATGTTTTACATCATTATCAGAGTACAAATGAATAAATAAAGGCAAATCTTTCTTTTCTGCCCACTCGGCAATAGTTCTGAAAAAGTCTGAATCTACAGAATAGTCTTCCCAACACTGATGAAGTTTTACACCTTTAAAATTCCATTCTGTAAGCTTCTCATTTAAATATTCTGTCGGATTATCTATTTGTTGCGTAATCCAAATAAATTGAATCACTCTTCCATTTGTTCTCTGTGTTAAATTGTAAACATACTCATTTCCTTTTGGTATTTGCTTAACTGTTCCAGTAATTCTCATTACAAATTTAGTTAATAGGTTTGTAATTTTAACCACATTTTTTGTTGGAAATAGTTTTGCCAAATTTGGTAAAGAGTAATTTTTCGTACTTTCCAATTCCCCAGGTACAAGTATTACTTTATCTACACCAGATTTATCCAGATTCTTAATAATACTTTCTGGATTAATATAATCTCCTGCAGCATGTGCATGCCCATCTATAATCATTATTGCTCCTTTTTGACTTTGATACAGTAAATGTTTCTTTTGTTGTTACTTGTTTTAATTTGAAATTACCTCTCCTTCATAAACAGTAGAATAGGCATTCCAATTGGGATTACCACCTACAGTTCCACCAATTACATAAATTTTATTTCCTATACTTACGCAACCGAAAAACACGTTTTTGGCTGGCAAAGAAGTAGTTTCTACCCAGCTGTCTGTTTCAGGCTTATAAATCAGAACCTTATCGGAACAATCATTTTTTCCATGTATCAAAGTCTGCCCACCCAAGACAAAGAGTTCACCATTCACCACAATAGAAGCCGGTTTAAAAAGTAGAAGTGGTAGATCGTTTTTTTGTTCCCATCTATCTGATTTCACATTATAAGTCTCGACTGTCCAAACATCACCCCAAACATCTTCCTTAGTACCTGCACCACCAATTACATAAATCAAAGAATCCATTGTTACAACTGCAGCATTATTCCTTAATGAAGGAATGTCTGCTCTCTCTACCCAGGAATTGGATTGGACATTATATGCTTCATGTTTTTTTGTAATACTTTGCCAAGAAGTAAGACCTCCCATAACATAAATTTCATCACCAAAAACACCACAGTCTACGTGTTGTCTACCTGTCGGCATTGGTTCTAAGATTTTCCAGCTGTCTGTATCGGGGCTATATTCACGATTTGTATTTTGGAACAAATCACCACCTATGGCATAGATCTTGCCATTAACAGCTGCTAAAGCCAAGTTGAATGTTGAGTTTGGGATATCTGCTAGTTGAATCCATTCATTCATTTTAGGATTGAATTTGAAAAGAAATGGTACTTTTGCTTTGTCAGTTCGCCCTGCGACAAAATATATTTCATTTTCCAGAGTAACTGCATCACCAAGATAATAACCTTCTGGTAATGAGGCTAATTCTTTCCATGCTATGGTTTGGGCAAAAGATGAACATATAACAATAAGTATTGCCAATGTAACTATTAATTTTTTCATTTAATCTCCTTTAGATTTTGATCCATTTTGGCTATCTTGTTAGTCATTTCAACGCAAATACGATCAGTAACTCCAAAATCACACGAATTGGTAGCTACAACATAAGCTCTATCTATTGCAGGTGCGACCATAACTGCAGCATACCATATCTCATTACTTCCTCCATGTACTAGCACTATTCCTTTTGCCCATGGTTGTTCAGTCTGTTGGAATACCACCCATCCTGCTGCATAAAAACCAACAGGCTCAATTAACTTATTTAAAATTGTTCTATCAAGAAATGTGTTATCACCGGGTAATTGAAGAGATATAAATTTAGCCCAATCTTCTATGCTGCAATGAATACGACCGGCAGGACTTATAGCTTCATTATAATATGCCCTACTGGGCTTCCATCTGTTTCCAATCCATGATTTTTTATGCCCCCAGGGTTGATCTGTTGAATTATTTTTTAAGGGATCACCGATACCGGCAGTTGTCATTCCAAGTGGTTCAAACAAGCGTTCTTTAATTAAAGTTTCCCAGCTTAAACCTGTTACTTGTTCTGCCATACAAGCAGCTATAATGTATCCGAAATTAGAATAATACCATTCTCCAACAGTATTTGCCGGAGCAAAAATTATATTATCCTTCAATAAAGAAAGTCGTCTTTCTTTGATCTCTAAATTAGTATGTGCTAACTCGTCTATAGGATTTTTAGGAAGACCTGCTCGATGAGTCAATAATTGCCAAAGAGTTATATTTTCAAAACCAGCATGTATGTTATTCTTTAATTCAGGGATGGCTTCAATCAATTTCATATCCCAGCTTAATTTGCCATCCTCTACAAGAGTTGCAAGCATTGTAGCTGTCATCGCTTTTGCGCATGATCCAATATGAACAAGGTCTTCATCGGTCATAGCCACATTAGTGCCAGCTTTACGAACTCCCGCTGATCCAATAGCAAGAACACTATCACTAGAAATAATTGCAGCTATCATTCCGGGTGCATTTCCTTCTTTTACAATTTCAGATAGAGCTTTGCTAATCAGCTCATTTTTGTTAGATTCCAATTTATCTTGAGCGTAACTAGGAATAGTCGTAACTATAGAAGTTGCCATTAATATTACAGGTAGTATTAAATACTGAAACCTGTTTTTGAAGTTGTTTATTTTTAACATAATTATCTGGATCACCTTGGTCTAGACTACCCTTATCTATTTATTAATGATAATATTTTGCATTGGTTCTTCAAGAATTGTAACTTCCGGCAGACTGTCTTTCAATATCTCTATTGTCTTTAAAACCTCATTCTCTCCATCTTTATTGAACATAGAGAAATGCCCTAATATGATATGTTTTGGCTTTAAATAATTTTTTATTATTTCAATCCCCGGGCTATTGTCTCCCCATAAAAACCCACGATTAATAATTGCTAAATCAATTGTTGAATTTTTTATTCCTGATAAATCATATTCCATCTCTCCACTCACAAGACTTCCTTCCCAGGCGTTTCCACATGCATCACCACCAATAAATATATTCATTCCTTCAATTGTAAATAGGAAACCAAGATTTTTGCTAGTACCGTTTCCATCAGCATGTCTTAATCTGAATACTTTTACATCTATTCCGCTAGCTTCTATGCTGATAGATCTATATAAATCTGGTAATACTTCTTTTACACGGCATGTATCTGCTTTGTTTTCCAAAGCCATTTTCAATCTCTCTGATGTTTTGTTGTTGCAAATTACATTTAATTTATCGCTATTTATCATATATTCCGCAACCATATCAGGTGAGAAATGATCACCATGATCATGTGTAATAAGCATAAGATCCGCAGAGTTAAAAGGTTCTTCATGTTTGTTCATTTTTTTTACAATTTGCTTTGAAGGTGTTAAATATGAATCAAATCCCTGCTCAAAAAGAGCATCAACTATAACAGTTTTATTGGCAGATGAGATCATATAACCCATATTAGCTATATATGTAACTTTGATTTCTGCTTTTCCTACTCCATTAAAGTTGATAGATCTTTCTTTTGATAATTTACCCCCTGTATTTTTAAGGTAATCAAAAATATCTTCATTTCCCCAATCTTGGGCTATGCTCAATGCAGTTCTTCCAGTGTTATCAACTGCATTGATATCAGTTTCACGATCTATCAATAATTTTGTTAACTTTTTATAATTATGCATTACCGAATAATGCAATGCTGTTTTATTTAAACTATCAACTGCATTAACATCAGCACCTTTTTCTACTAATTTTTTGATAATTGCATAATCACCACCAATTACTGCATTATGCAGGAAACTTCTTCCTATTTTATCTTTATTGTTAAAATCAGTGCATTCCTTTAATAATGTTTTTGCAACATTTGTTTGACCATTTGATAAAGATATGTGCAGCAATTTGTTTATCTCATGTTTATCATCAGGAAATTTCGCTCCTTTCTTCAAGATCAAATCTGCTATCTCTTTATTATTACCTTCTATTGCAGTTACCAGAGCAGTTTTCTCATTGTTATCAACTAAGTTTAAATCGGCTCCAGCATTTATTAAATACTCACTGATATCATTTGAATTGCTTCTCAAAGTTATGTGTAAAGCTGTTTCCATATTATTATTTTGGATATCAATATTTGCGCCGTTTTTTACCAATTTTTTTACAAGGGATAAATCTCTATGTCTTAGAGACATTATTAAAGCATCAATTTTTGTTGTAGGATTTTGATAATTTATATCAGCTTTATTTTCTAATAAAAAATCACTTATCTCATTTTTTCTGTAATATATTGCAAAAATGAGTGGAGTATATCCAGAATTTGTCGAATCAACAAGACCGGGATTTTCTTTAACTAGATCTTTTACTTCTGCAATATTTCCATCCCTGATTAAAGTAAATATTGTCTGTGGTTGTTGTATCTCTTCTACATCTTCAAATATAAATTCAATTCCTCTGTAGACATCAGTATATGGAACATGTCCTTCGCCTTCTAATTCTTCCATTTTCCACTTTAGGCCTTTTGGTGCGTTGTTTTCTAAAAGTTTTCGTAGTGAAGGCATAGTCGTAATCACAGAATTATAATCCTTTTCACCATAAACAATATATACTTTTTTGTTAAGATTTTCTATGGCCTTAAATAATTCAGTAGTTTGATTTAAGACATAATTATTTTCATAACCCAGCATTGGGCTACTCAATATGTAGGATGAAAACAGATCAGGATCAGTATTTAGAATATAGGTTGCAAACATTCCAGTATTAGAAAATCCAGCAACAATTCTTTGAGAATCTGTTTTATATTCTTTCTCTATATAAGGAATTATTTCTTTCTTTATAGATTTCAGAAATTTTTTACCCACAGCTTTATTTTCAGGATTTCTGGTAATTTTAAAAGGGAAAACTTCTCCTCTACTTCCATCATCACAAATTCCTACAATAATCATTTCCGGAATTCCGTTACTCCCGCCCAAATCTCTGGCAGCAGAATATACGCGTTCAAAAGAGAATTGAGGATAAAGTACATAAAGCACAGGATATGTTTTTAACGTATCATACACATCGGGTAAACTAATCATTAGTTCTCTTTCATTACCATAAACTTCCGAATCAAAGGAAATTCTTTTTCCTATTGATATATCCTTGTTTGTTTGAGCTTGTAATTGTGCAAAGCTAAAATAGAATAATCCTACTAATACTAAAAATAGCGTTCTTTTCATTTTAATTCCTTTCGTTTTTTGTTTTAATTACATAAACATTTAAGTAGAAACCTAACTAATCTTCATTATTGTAGATCACCGGCATTTGACCTTGCCACTTCTTCCATAAATCTGGTTCCATTAGAAGCCTGGCCATGAAATTACCTACATTTATTCTACTTGTTCTACCTGGGTCAAATACAGCGCTCCTTATGGGTGAACGGTATATCTGATATTCTGTTACGATATCTTCATTTATTAAAGTGTCTGGTCGAATAGACACCCATTCAATGAATTTATTATTCTGTCCGATTCTCAATCTTAAATAATCTGCAGCAGCTTCATTATCACGGTGAGGTGGAAGAAGCAGATGGATTAAGCTAAACACGATTTTTTGCCCCAACGATGTTAGCTCAGCAAGATCTTTGTTACGCACAGCTGTAGTATTCATCAAAACAAATTTAACCGGTTTTTGGGAAGAACCTGTTTCGATAGCTTCACATAACAATCTAACCGAGTCAGTCACCAGTTTTCTGGGATTGCCGAACATGCCTTTAAAGGTAAGGTTATGACCCAGGCAAGAGGCAACTGAATTACAATCAATCAAAAAGCTCTGGATTTCCTCTAAAGTAAGCTCAGAAATTGAAGCTTTAATCACAGTTACTTTCTTATTAGTCTGCCATTTATCAGCTACTTCACTGGTGGGACGGATAACCACTTTTACGTCTTGCCCCATCTTTAGCAGCTGCTCTACCAACTGCTTTCCTGTAACGCCACTGGCACCTAATACTAATGTTTTCATACTCATATTTACATTTCTCTTATATTATTTTAAACTTTCAGGTTTTCGTAACTTTCTAATTATATCAGTAGAAACCCAGAAGAAATCCTGTCCTGGTGTATGTCTCATAAAGAACATGTATTTCCCATCAGGAGAGACTGTAGGAAAGCGCTCTCTCAAATCGGTATTAACTTTATCTCCCATATTGATTGGATACCCCCATTTATCATCGTCAGTTTTAAAACTAATATACAAATCAACATCACCAAATCCACCCTCATGCATCGCTGCAAAAATTACATATTCTTCCTTTGGAGACATATAGAAATTCCATACCGGACGAAATTCCTTATGTATGATAACACTATCTGCAAAAGTGAAATTATTATTATTATATGTGTATTTAGAAATCTTGCCGAAAAGGTTCTTATAGACAATTCCTTTGTTGGAGAATATTGGGTTATAATCCTTATCTTCGGTATTATATGGTTGTCCAACATCTACTGGTTTATCACTCCATTTGCCATCTATCTTTTCAATGTAATAGGTGTTCATGTCGGATGAAACCCAGGGACTTCTAACCTGGTAAAAGAATAATTTATTTCCATCTGGGGAGAATACAGGTCCGCCATTGAGTCCGTGCGGATTATTTTTTATGAACGCGGCCAACTGGGGCTTAGACCAGATACCATTTTCAAATTTAGAATAAAATATCTGTTCAGTATTTTTGGATCCATCTTCTGATTTGTACTTTCCGGTCCAGGCTGACCAGTAAATCTCATCTCCTTGGGGAGAAATAGCAACCTGGCAGTGTTCTGCCCAAGTGGAATCTGATACAATACCGGGAGCAAAAACTTCAGGAATTAGCCCGGGTGGTGTAAGCCCAAAATAGGCATCTTTTGTTTCTATAAAATTCTTTTCTGTTTGAGTACAACTTACAAAGCTTAGTATTGCAAGCATTAACAATAATAGTTTTTTCATTTTTCAATCTTCCTTTAAATTTTTCGATTAACAATAGGTTTTTGCTCAACTTCTAAATCACAAATGTATGGATCGTGACTAGGGTAAAACAAGTGTGTTTTTGACAGGATGTCCACCCTTCCTCTGCCGGTTTTGTTGTTATTTAGTACTTCAATATTATACACAATTTCATGTGATCTTATCAAACCATAACCTTCCACAATTCTACCAAATGTTTTAAAAGTTGGATCAACAGGGATCCATCCATAATTCTCTAAATAAAACTCCCCCCATGCATGACGATAGGCAAAAACATGGCGTGCGGGAATATTCTTACATCTTAATAGGGACAATAAAACAGTTGATAGACCTCCACAATCTCCACCCTCATTTTTTAAAATTTCCAACGTTGTTTTTCCGTATCCGGATGTACTTTTAAACGTGAGGTTGTCATTAACATAGTCAAAACATTTTTTAGCATAAGCATATACATCAGTTGCATCTATCCAGAGTTCATCACTGATCTTTTTTATAGTCGCATTTTCGATATCAATAATATCATAGTACTGTTTTGTATAGCGTTTGTAAATATCGGAAGTTGTATCGTATTCATAAATTCTATCTATATTTGCTGAAACATATTCTGTGTTTGAGGGTACATAGTCAAACTCAATCATCACTTCACCCCAATCACCTTCAGCCGGTTGTTGCTCAGGTGAAATAGTAAAGCGAACATAATTATCCGGAGAGTCTGGATTATCAAGTATCTCTCCGCTGTGTGTATCGATATTGGATATCAGCTGATAATCATTATTACGTGGAAGCGGACAATAGATGAATTGTAAATTTTCTCCTGCCTTTACCTTCTTAAACTTTATTTTATGAGTATAACGATAAACCTGATCATCTATCGAATTATCAGTTGTTTCAGCGGTTAAACTATATGTCAGAAATACAAGAAAAAGTATGTTCAATAAATGTATTTTAAACTTTTTCATATTTATTCCTCTAATTTAACGCATTTAGATTCTCTTCCACCTTGGGTTAATGTCATACTTTCTACTTTTCCATCATTCTTTAAATTAAATGTAAATTGAGCTTCGAATATTTTTGGATAAAAAACATTTTCAGATTCAGAAAAAATTTCAAACTGATCTTGACCAGTTGCCTGAGCTTTCATTTGCTTACCTTCTTTCGTAACAGTAATAATAAACCCTTCTCGTAGTTCATATTTACCCACATAACTTTCCAAAATGGCATTATCAACAGGCTTATCTATAACTAATCGTCCAACCATAGCGTATGTTGGAGGTTCCATAAACGCGTTTCTAGTTGTAGGAAAACCTGTCATTCCTGATTCTGCACGTTGACCAGATTCTGAAACAAAACTGATATTTCCCGATTTGTCAGGGTAAATATTAAATAGGAAACATGAACCTAAGTAGGTTGAATAAAGGAGTTTACTATTTTTAATGTCGATTACAGAAACAAAAGATTTTTTGCGTGCAAAAAAACCTGAGTTAAAGGTCTTCTCTCCGACTGGATAATCTGAATACAAAGCGTTCTCGGTAAGCGGAAAATCGGCAGAACTTGTTGTTCCTCCAATAACAATAGTATCATTATTAAGAAAATTTACTGACATGACTTTATCGGCTTCACTTCCTCCAAATAATGTTGAGTATTCTAATGTCATATCATCAGAATTAAATACAGATATGAAGCAATCCTGTTTACCCTTACCTTTTTTGCTAATAGCATTATCAGTTACTGGGAAATTTTCTTCCTTAGTGCTGCCTGAGACTATCAATCTGTTTGGTTTTGTCCATTTTAAATTTGAGCTCTGATATCCATCGGCTGCGAAATAGCTTAAATATGAAATTTTGTTGTCTGCTGCGTTTATTTTGGCAATAAAATGATCCATTCTGGCTCTATTTTCAGGTTTGATGAATTCTTTGCGAATAGCATTATCAGTTACTGGTAAGTCTGCTGTAAGAGTACCGCCTGTAATATATATATTATCTTTGTCATCAACATCAAGCCCAAGAATCATTTCCATTTGGCTACTTCCAAAGAATGTGGAGAATAAAAGCTTTTCTCCATCTGGATTAAATTTAGAGACGAAACCATGGTGCTTTTTACTTGTAGAGTCAATGACACCTTTTGTTAGAGGAAAGTCATGAGAAAGGGTAACTCCCACAAGAATAATATTACCTTTAGAATCAATTTTAATGCATCCCCCGCTTACAGTTTCTTCAACTTCACCTCCAAGAAATGTAGAAAATATGATATCAGTTCCAGTTGGATTCATTTTAGTTAAGAAAACATCGCCAGCCCATTGTCCTTCACCATTAAAACTAGTATCATACACTCCTTCAGTTACAGGAAAATCTGATGATTCTGTACCTCCTGCTAAATAAATAAATCCTTGTTCATCCACTGTTATAGCTGTATGATGTTCTCTTTTTGTACCACCAATTAATGTTGCAAAAACTATTTCCCCTTTGGGTGTAAATTTTGCTACAAAGACATCGGCCAAATCCTCACCCTTTAATTCAGTTTGATACGCTCCTTCAGTAGCTGGAAAATTCTTATCTTTAGTATTTCCTGAAATATAAGTATACCCTTCGTTATCGGTATAAATATCAAAACCTGATGCAAATCTATCAGTATGCGAAAGATAAGTAGAAAAACCAAGCTTATATGCTAAGCTATCTGCAAATTCTATTGTTTGCGAGTTTAGAATTCCTAGATTAAAAAGAATTCCTAATAAGATGAAACTAATTTTTTTTAACATAATAATCTCCTTTATAATATCTATTTTTTAGTACTGCATATTCTATGCCAAACACCTAATATCACATTTTACAATAAGTTAGTTATAACTTACAGTTTATTTAGTCTTAAAGGTGTTCATCAACGTTCAATTTTTGTTCTCTTGTGAACAGTGTAGAGCGATTCACCTGGAACAATAACTTCTTAAAAATTCTAACAAATAACTGATCGATTATTATCTAATAGTTCTAAAAGCATTGGCATTGACACTGGCTTCACTAGATAATCGAGATACTTAGTTTTTTGCAACCTTTTAGTATATTGTGAAATCGGATCTGAGCTATGAAAAATTATATGAGTTTTATGCAATTCCTGAATCAAACATGCAATTTCGATCCCATCAATATCTCCCAAAACATTTATATCCATCAAAAAAAAATCTGGTTTAAACTCTTCAGCTGCTTTAAGTGCACTTTTATAATCACATGCTATTGAACAGACATCATGACCATTTTCTTCTAATAAAAACTTGATATCTTGCGCGATCAATACTTCATCTTCTACAATACAAATAGTATTCAAATCCCCCCCATAATCACAGAGATAGAGTTTGCATTATACCCCATCTCTGCTAAAAAATATTCTTTGTACTCAATTCAAGATCCTTGGAATAATCTTCCAGATTGGAAGAGGTTTTCCATGATTGTATTATTTATTTCATTAGGATCATTTTCTTCGTTGAAACATACTTGTCGGCTTTCATCTTGTAGAAATAAACGCCACTTGAAACTTTTTTGTTAGTATAGTCAGTTCCATTCCAGGTTACAATGTGATCCCCTGATTCATTCACGTCATTTACGAGGGTCTTCACGAGCTGGCCGCGTAGATTGTAAATTTCCAAAGTCACGTTTCCAGTTTCTTTGACTGAATAAGCAATATTGGTTTCAGGATTGAAAGGATTGGGATAATTTCCAGCAAGCTCTGTTATAGCAATGATATTATTACCGGCATTAGTTCCCATATATGTGAATTCAATGGTAACTATATCAGATTCACCATCATCATAAATTGCTTGTACACCAGCAGTATATGTTTGATTGTAAACCAAATTTTCTAATAACCATTCTGTATCGGTTGTATTACCTTCAAAGCTGGTATCCAAAAATACATTGTAGCTTTCCAGTTCTCGGCTGGAATTTACATTGTGATCTAGTGCATTAACAAATACTTTTTCACGTTGAGTTGTAGTATGTGCACCTACTTCTTTTAGAGGAGTAGGAGAAAGTTCCGCAACAGTTCCATCGCCATACTGAACAACTGCACGAATGAGATAAGCTTCAGACCAAGATGTCCAACCTCCACCATTATTATGATCCCAAGATCTTCCATTATTCAAATTTGTATTACAGCTCATATAAGTATCTTCATCGATTGAACCAAAGGCAACAACGAAATCATTATCAACCATTAGGTTTTCATCAGATACATCTATTATTACCCAGTCATCAAAAAGAGCATAAGCTAATTCAGTGTGTAATAGATCTTCTGTAGGAGCCCCTGCATCCCAGCCCCATACTTCAGCATTGAACTCTGTACCTGAAGAGGTGTGTATTTTCAGTTCCAGAATTTGGCAGGCTTCACTAGGACTCATTTGAGTTCCCATACTAAAACCAACATAGCTGTATTGGCCGTTACTTACACCATTATCGTAGATTAGTTCCTCAATATCACCGCCGCCACCAACTGGTGCATCCCAAGTGAAAAGTCCATCTTCATCAACTGCTAAGTTTGTTGGTGGATCAAGAGTTGTGGCTGGATTATAAGTGAAATCTACTTCTACGCACTCAGATATACCGTCATCATAAACTGCTTCTACGCCAGCAGTGTAAGTCTGACCGCTAGTAAGATCAGAGAACATCCATTCTATATCGATAGTATTACTAACCATTTCACCATCAAGATAAACATTGTAACTTTCCAATTCTCGGCTGGAATTTACATTGTGATCTAGTGCACCAACTTTTTTTACAGGAGTTGAAGAGAGTTCGGCAACAGTGCCTGGTGCATCCCAGGTGAAAAGGCCATCTTCATCAACTGCCAGGTTGGTAGGTGGATCAAGAGTTGGTATTACTACATCTGTCAGCATCACATCATCAATATACCAGTAGTTAATGCCGTAAGAATCACCATTCAGATAGAAGCACATTTGGAATGTAGCTGATCCAACATCTGCATTAGTTATGGTTACGTTAACTGTTTCAGGTCCAACAGCACCAGCTGGAATAATCGACCATGCATCATTCCAGGTTGTACCATCGCTGCTCGTAGCTACACCCAGTGTGTATCCACCTGAATAGTCATCAACACAGTGCTTGAATTCTACAGCTATTTCTGTCATCTCTGATGTATCCAGAACCATTGTGCACATTCTTGATATATCATTAAATGGGGGTGTCCAACTGAACATCATCTCAGTTCCAGTACCGCCTGCATGGTTTCCTGCAGAGGATCCCCAGTTTGTTTGCCCCACTCCATCGATATACCAGCCGGCTGGTGGAACACCACCACCGAAATCTTCTAAGATCAGAATACCCTCTGCACCAATAAAAGCTAAATTGGAAGTGGCTTCTCCACCATCACCAATTAAATTATAGGGAACAACTGTGTAGCAATATGTTCCAGCTAAAGGAATTGTATTATCTATATAAGATGTATTTAGCCCGGTTACTTCAAATAAAACACCGTCATTTCTTTCGATGTGATAACCACCAATAACATTGTTAAAAGAACCGCCATGCAATCCGGTTGTGGGATTATCCCAAGTAAGTGTTCCTGATAAAATACCGGGAGATGTTTGCGTTAAAATAAGATTATTAACCGCAGCCGGAGCATCTTCTCCAACCCAAATAGTACTCTCAACCGTGATCCCCTCACCAGCATCATTGAAGCCAACAACACCATAGGTATAAATTCCGGCCGTTAGCATACTAGAATCTACGTGAGAACCTGTGCCACCGATAACAGGAGCTGTATCTGTGTAGATGAGTGTTCCATCTCTGTAGACTCTCATCTCATCGAGATCCGCAAGAGTGTTTCCGCCAATTGTTGTTGTTGGACAAGTCCAGCCGATATCAGCTTGGAAAATACCATTAGCACCCGGGGTAACAGTTACATCTGTAGGAGCGGCAGGTGAATTAAGAGTTTCAGCTGACAAATTTATATCTAAAGTGGTTATCTCTTCAGATAAGATCTCCACATCAGGGATTGTTAGAGTATTATAACCATCCATTGTACATATCACATCATAAATCCCAGCCATTTTATCAAAGCTGTACGACCCATCAGCAGCAGTTTCCGCAAAAGTAAAATACCCGTCTGTTATGATCGCACCTTCAATAGCATCACCTGTATCAGCATCTGTAACCGTTCCTGCTACAGAACCGAAATCACATTCCTGATAGCAGCATAATCCACCCTCATATGTACCTATCCAGAGTCTGGATTCAGCATCAAGCTCCAGACTCAATATATTATCTGTGGGTAGTCCGGAGTTTGTACTATTGTAGGAATACCAATCATTACCATCATATTTTGCCAATCCTGCTTCAGTTCCTACCCAGACATTGCCTTGATTATCGATCAGGATTTCCTGAGTATAATTACTGGGAAGATTGGAGTTATTAACATTGTACACTGACCAGATAGTGCCATCAAAACATGCAACACCACCACCAAAAGTAGCCATCCAAATATTGTTTTCATTATCAAATTCAATATCATAGACAGTATCATCCGGAATCTCTGAATTCCCTGTATTGTAAGAGCTCCATTCAGAGCCATCAAAGCTAGTCAGACCACCCCACTGGGTTCCAATCCATTTTACATCATCTTGATCAACATTTATTGTATAGATCGTATTATCGGGTAACTGACTATTATTCATGTCGAAAACTTCCCAGACAGAACCATCAAAACTGGCAATTCCACCAAAACTGGTTCCAATCCATTTAACATTATCTTCATCAATTGTAATTTCTGTAACCAGAGGATATGGGAGCGGAGATGCCCCATATGTATATTCAGTCCAGCTAGAACCATCAAAAACTGCAGCGCCATTACCAGATCCGATCCAAATATTACCATTCTCCTCTCTGGCTATACACCTTATAGTTGCATAATCATAATAATAATTCTGCCAATTTACATCATCATAACTGGCTAGGCCACCACTGAATGTTCCTACCCACTTCACATTATCAGGAGCGATTAATAGATCATATACATCATCTGCCGGAATACCTGAGTTTGTAAGATCATAAATGTCCCATTCCTCAGCATAAGCTAAGAAAGAGACTGAAAATAAAATTAACATCACTAATAATAAACTTTTACTCTTCATTTGTTTTCCTCCAATTTTTTATATTACTTTTTTTGATACTTTTACTTAATCTGCTTTTTTTTCATTTCATTAGGATCATTTTCTTTGTAGATGTGAAATTTAGAGTTTTCATTTTGTAGAGGTAGACTCCACTTGCAACAGTCTTACCTGAATCATTAGTACCATTCCACGAAATGATATGATCTCCAGATTCAACTACACCTCTGATAAGTCTCTTAACAAGTTGACCGCGTAGATTGTAAATTTCCAAAGTCATGTTTCCGAGTTCTTTGACTGAATAGGCAATATTTGTTTCAGGATTGAAAGGATTTGGATAGTTTCCAGCAAGTTCTGTTTTAGCAATGATGTTATTGCCAGCATCAGCTCCAATATAGGTAAAATCTATTGTCACAAGCTCAGACATACCGTCATCATAAACTGCTTCTAAGCCGGCTGTGTAAGTCTGACCGCTAGAAAGACTACTGAATTGCCAGAAGCTATCATCAGTACTGCCCTCAAAATATCCATCGAGATAAACATTGTAACTCTCCAGTTCTCGGCTGGAATTTACATTGTGATCCATCACATCAACAAATACTTTTTCACGTTGAGCTGTAGTATGTGCACCAACTGGTGCATCCCAAGTGAAAAGGCCATCATCATCAACTGCTAGGTTTGTTGGTGGATCAAGAGTTGGTATTACTTCATCTGTAAGCATCACATCATCAACATACCAATAGTTGAAATCAGATGAGTTTCCTACAAAATAGAAGCACATTTGAAATGTAGCGGATCCAACATCAGTTGTGGTAACAACAAAATTAACTGTTTCAGGTCCAATTCCTCCGGTTGGAACAATCGACCATGCATCATTCCAGATTGTACCATCGCTGCTAGTTGCTACACCCAGTATATATCCACCTGAATAGTCATCAACACAGTGCTTGAATTCTATAAATATCTCTGTCATATCTGATGTATCCAGAACCATTGTACACATTCTTGATATACCAATAAAACAGGGTTCCCAAGCTAGCACCATCTCAATTCCAGAACCGCCTGCATGGTTTCCTGTAGAAGATCCCCAATTTGATTGGCCCATTTCATCACTATGCCAACCAGTTGGTGGAACACCATCACTGAAATCTTCTGAGATCAAAAAACCCTCTGAACCAATAAAAACTAAATTGGAAGTAACACTTCCACCATCACCAATTAAATTATAGGGAACAACTGTGTAGCAATATACTCCAGCTAAAGGAATTGTATTATCTATATATGATGTTGTTGAACCAGTTACTTCAAATAGAACACCGTCATTTCTTTCGATATGATAACCACCAATAGCATTGTTAAAAGCACCACCGTGCAATCCGGTTGTGGGATTATCCCAGGTAAGTGTTCCGGATAGATCGCCGGGAGAGGTTTGAGTTAAATTAAGATTATTAACTGCTGCCGGAGCATCTTCTCCAACCCAAATAGTACTCTCAACCGTGATTCCTTCACCAGCATCATTAAAACCAACAACACCATAAGTATAAATTCCTGCATATAGCATACTAGAATCTACGTGAGAACCTGTGCCACCAACGGTTGGAGTTGTATCTGTGTAGATGAGTGTTCCATCTCTGTAGACTCTCATCTCATCAAGATCTGTAAGAGTGTTTCCGCCAATTGTCGTAGTTGGGCAAGTCCAGCCAATATCAGCTTGGTAAATACCATTAGCGCCAGGGGTAACAGTTACATCTGTAGGAGCTGAGGGTGAATCAGGAGATTCAGCATCACGCAGTTCCATTCCGTAAAGAAAATCAATTTCTCCTTGTCCAAGACAACCTAAAATAGTTTTACCAGGAACCAGTCCACCTTCGTAATAGAATGCACCTCCAATAACTCCGGCATTACCAAGAGTAACGGAGTAAGAAGTTCCGGTTGGTGCACCACTTAAATCATATTGAATAAATGTGGTTGGTTCAGCAAAAAGCCATAAGCAATCTGCATAGGAGTCATAAGCCAAACCATAGGCGGAGTTATCATCAGCATAAATATTGATTACATTACCATTAACATCAAATTCATAAATGGGATCACTAAAACTCTTTGTCCAGAAATGGTTACCGTCATAAGCTAAAGCACGGATAGTTCCAAATGATGTGCCAAATTCTGTAGTCCAGGTTTCTGAAGCAATATCAAATGAGAAGAAATTAGTCTCATTTCCACCATAGATTTTACCTTCAGAGGCAACATATGCCAGGTCCCGAATTCCCCAGACGAATGCGGCAGCTGGTTGTTCGTAACTATTAACTAAGGTTCCTGCAATCGGATCTATTTTGTAGAGGTAGTTGGGATCTACGCCATTTCCACCACCGGTAGCCCATATATTAGTACCATCATATTCTACACCAAGCAGTTGATTATCATTTGCTATGCCCTCCACATCAAGTGAATATATGATCTCTCCAACTTCGTCTGTGATCACAGGGATTGTTGATGCTGGTCCAACATCATTCAACAACGGTGCTGCTTCTACTCTTTTATCAGCAAATAAACCTGCTGAGACCAGCAATACTAACACTAACAAAAAAAACATTTTCATTATTATCTCCTTATTTTCAAATGATTTCCCTTTTATCATGTATATCTTCTGCTTTTATTCTCTGAATTGATTCAATTAGAAATTCATAGTTAAATGGTTTTTTCATGAACAAATAGGCACCCCGATCTAAAGCTTCAGCCTGGGTTTCTTCATCTGCAAAGGCAGAATAAATAATTACTTTGGCTTCATTATTCATTTGTAAGATCAATTTTAATACATCGATCCCATTGAGTTTTGGCATCCGAAAATCTGTTATAATAAGCTGGTAAATATTTTTATCATATTTTGATAGAGCTTCTTCCGGGTCTTTGAAGCCATGATTTGGAAAACCACCTATTTTCAGCGCATACCGTATACTTTTTAATGTAAATTCATTATCATCAATCACCATTATCAATTTATTATCCTTTTCCATTTTTCCTCCCCCACTTTTTTCTCACAACTAAGAAAGTAGCAAATAGTGTACCAAACAGAAAAGGTCGAGAAATGTAAGACTTATATGTTTAATATATAGATAGTTAAAGCTTTGAGGAACAAATTGTAATGAGTTATATGAAAAGGTAGATCAATTCATTTTGAATCGTTCAAATTGAACTATAAATTCAGAATGGATCGGATAAAATTTGTTAGTTTATAGATCTCCGATTATTCGACGAACCTTATTAATGGAAATTTTCAGATAGGAAGCAGTTTTAGTTTTATTTCCTTCAAACTTAGCTAGGATTTTTTCTACAACTTTCTTTTCAATATCATACAAACTAAGGTCATGTTCGGGAAAACTAATACTCAAACTATCAGAAGAATCAGTTGAATTCATTTTTTTATCCAGCAGAGATTTGATCCGATCTGCATTCAAAAGATCATCATTAGAAAGAAAGGCAGCTTGTTCCATTGTATTTTGGAGCTGTCGTACATTGCCAGGCCAATCGTAATTTAATAGAACCATAGTAGCTTCTTTAGTCAGAATTTTGACAGGTTGTTTCCTTAACCTGGCAAACTCTTCTAGGAACATTCTGGCTAAAGGAAGGATGTCTTCTTTACGTTGTTGCAAGGTAGGAATTGCTATTTTGGCTTTATTGATCCGGTAAAATAGATCCAAACGAAAACGATTTTCTTCTATCCCTTTTTCAAGTTTACAATTTGTTGCACAGATCAATCGAAAATTAAGAGGAATTTTCCTAGATCCACCTACCCTGTAAATCTCTCTATCTTGCAGAGCTTTTAACAATTTCGGCTGCATTTCCAGCGGTAGTTCTCCAATCTCATCCAGAAATAGAGTCCCACCATTCGATAGTTCCATTTTACCCATCTGGCCTTTTCTGCTGGATCCCGTAAAAGCTCCAGCTTCATGGCCAAATAGTTCACTTTCGAATAAAGTAGGCGTGATTGACGCACAGTTTAAGGAGACAAAAGGTTTACCAAAATCATTATCTCCATAATGTATCATTCTGGCGATGATCTCTTTCCCAGTTCCAGAATCACCTTGAATTAATACGGGAATTGTAGAATCACCATGAAGTTTTTTAGCCATTTCAGTTACCTGTTTCATCTCTTCAGAAAAAATTCCAACTTTACCAATTCCTGAAACTTCTGCATAAGCATATTGCAGTTTTTTTAGTTTATCATTGATCAGGGCAGTTTCAGATTGAACCTTTTCATCGAACTTATTACGTAAAACAGTATTTTCCTTAAGCAGCTTTTGATGATCTTCCACCTTGCTAATAACAGTGACGAGCTCCTCAAGATCAATTGGTTTGCTCAGGTAATCGTAGGCACCTGCTCTTAATGCACCTAAAATACTTTGCGTATCTGTATGACCGGTTATTAATACAATGTCTGTATCTTTACCATCAGGATTGTCTTTGATCTTCTTGGTTAATGTAAAACCATCCATACCAGGCATGCGAATATCACTGATAATCATGGGAAACGAAGAATTTGAAAAGATCTTTTCACCTTCTAAAGCATTGTCGCAAACGGTTACTTCATGATTCAATTGATACTTCAGGAAATCGCTTATCGCTTTAGAAATCAATTTATCATCATCAATAACTAATATTCTCAACTTTCTGCTCCCTCATTTTTTTTAAACGTTATCACAAACTCAGCACCACCGGATTTTTTATTTCCGGCCTTGATGTCAGCATTATATTTTTCTACATAATTTTTCACGATTGCCAAACCTAACCCCATTCCTTTGTCAGGTGATTTGGTTGAATAAAAAGGGTCGTAAATTTTTTCTCCCACTTCCAAAGCGAAGCCTGATCCATTATCAGAGATTTTTATTTCAGCATGATCGCCCTTACTCCTGGTACAAATATGTATTCGCTTATCTTTTTGGTTTGAATCATCCAGAGAATGGATTGCATTTGTGACAATATTCAGAATAATCTGTTCGATATGGATTGATTCGGCACAAATAAGTAGTTTCTGCTTTGCCAATTTAGTCTCAATAAACACTCCATGCGAATAAAGCTGTCTTTCGATTAAATTTAGAGCATGTTTCACAGCTTCGTTAATGTCTATCGGTTTAAGCGAATTTGTCTTTGGAAGCTTCCAGAATGAGCGCATGTGTTTAATTATCTCATCGATTCGATTGCTAGCTTCGACAATATTTTCCAAGCCTTCTGCCAGGTATTCCGGTAAGATCAGATCATTTTTTTTGTTCCAATATAAGATGCTTTCAGCACTCATTTTAATAGCACAGACAGGTTGATTGATTTCGTGAGTTATACCGCCTGAGATCACACCGATTGAAGCTAATCTTCCGGCTTTTTCCATCATCTGTTTGGAAAGAAGTTCTTTTCTCTCTATTTCATGAGAAGAAGAGACATCTGCCAATCTCTTTGTTAATTCTTCTGTGAAAAGAGAGTCTTTAATTTTTGAGTGTTTTTTATAAAATTTCAAGGCAGATTCAAAATCTTTCTGTTTTTCGTAATCCCTTGATAAATATAGATATATATTTTTGATAAATTCTTTATATCCCAATTCTTCTGCCATTTGGAGTGTCTTGGAATGTGTTTTTACTGCTTCCTTGAATTGCCCCAAATTGCAATAAGAAGCTCCCAGATTATTCATAGCTGGTATCAATATCTTTTTATCTTCTAACTCACGAGCAACATCAATAGCTTTAGTAAAATATTGGATAGCCCGTTCATGCTGATCTAAAGCCATATATGCTTCACCAATATTCACAAGTATGATAGCTTCACTTCTTTTTAGATTGTGTTTTGAACAAAAGGAAGATGCTTCTTCCAGATACTTTAGAGCTTCATCATATCTTTTCATTCTAAGGTATACAATTCCGGTATTGATAATAATTGATTCAGTGTTATAAGTTGCATTATAATCATCTTTTTGTGGAACGTATCTCTTTGCTTTCAGGAAATATTCCAGGGCTTTATCCAAATCGTTCATGTTTAAATAAATAAGACCAACATTTCCCAGAGAGATGGCAATAGCAGGATTATTATCGATCTTCTTATAGACGTTGAGAGTTTGTAAAAAATAATTCAAAGCTTTATCATAATTATTGGATGAAACATTGATTAAGCCTAAGGTGTTCAAAGCTGATGCTTCCAAGTTCTGAAGATTATTATTTTGGGCCATGTTCAGAGTGAGTTGAGCAAATTTTTTACTGTTTTTCAAATCGGATTGATGCCAATAACTGACAGCAAGTTTGCTGAATAACTCTACTTTTTTCTCAAGATTCTGCTCAGTGTTAGCTTGATGAATCCTTTCCTTCATACTTTTCATTTTTGCTCCTACTTTAAGCATTAATAATTAGCTATCATAATAGAAATTATTAATATCTTCTTCCTAATTACCTTATGTGCGTGGCGTTGATTTATTGCTTACTGCTTAAATCTACTTCGAAAAAATATTCATCTTAATACTATCAATTTCTGCATAATTATTGCATTTTCTATACCAATTTTTTTATCGTCCTATTTTACAGTATGTTAGATCATTACATATTATTGTTATCCCTTCATAATTGTACAAATACGATCAGATTATGTTCGTATTTGAACATATTTTATCACTTCAAAGACAAGGAATGTATTTATAGATAAACTAAAAGATCCAACGGAAATCTGAGCCATAATTTAGCATTTAAGTTAGGTCGATTTTATGCTGTGCAAAATGTCCGTAAATGAACGCATATTGTACTCCTGCGTACATATTTATTAGGAGATACTAATGCTATCTCTTTATAACAATTTATTTTATGCGTTTGGCATACTAATTGCAACATTTTAAAAAAAATATGTGGGAGAAAGAAACATGTTCAAGAACTATATCAAAATCGCTTACCGCAACATCCTTAAACAAAAAACATATTCAGCTATTAACATTTTTGGATTAGCTCTGGGCCTAACAGCCTGTATTTTGGTCGGACTATATATTTATCAAGATTTCAACTATGATAATTATCATGCAAATGGTGAAAATATATATCGTGTAAGTATAGAAATGGTTACTCCAGATGATACTTTCAATTTTGCACAAACACCTGCTCCGGTAGCGCCAAGTTTAAAGCAAAATTATCCTGAGATCAATAAAATTTCCCGGATCTTTTTTGCCAAAAACGATCTTATCACATACGAAAAGAACAAATTCTATGAGGAAGAAATCGTCTTTGCTGATGAAGATTTTTTCAAGATCTTCAGCTACAGCACATTACAAGGAAATCCTAATACGTTCTTGCAAAAAGATAACTCTGTTGTGATAACAAAAAAAATAGCTGATAAATATTTTGGTACAGAAAACCCCGTTGGTAAAATCCTTAATTATAATAGCAGGATCGATCTGGAAGTTGTTGGTGTTGTCGAGAATGTACCAATAAACTCACATTTCACTTTTGATATGGTAGTTACATATAATTCTCTTATTCAGCTTCCGCAGGGTAGATACTTAGATCAATGGGGAGCAACTTTTGGTTCTTACACTTATGTGCTAATGCATCCGGGAACTGATCTTGATAAATTTGTAGATAAAGCTGGTCCCTTCCTTACAGAAAAAATGGAAACAACCGATAGAGTTCATGAATCTGTTATTTTGCAACCGATTAAATCTATTCATATGTTTTCTAATCTTGAGGATGAAATAAATCCCAATAGCTCAATTACATATATACTAATTCTAGGGTCAATTTCGCTTTTCATACTAATATTAGCATGCATCAATTTTGTAAATTTAACAACTGCCAGAGCAGTGAAAAGAGCTAGAGAGATTGGTGTGAGAAAAGTGTTTGGTGCCTTCAGATTACAATTAGTCAGACAATTCCTGGGTGAATCTATCATAACGACATTGATAGCATTAGCATTTGCATTTGTGTTTGTTGAGCTTTTCATTCCACTATTTTCTCAGTTAATAGGAACAACACTGGTCTACAGTCTTTTTGATAACCCTTATATCTTACTAATTATATTAGCAGGTTCTCTAATTATTGGAATTTTAGCTGGTTTGTATCCAGCTTTTGTACTCACACATTTCCAACCTGCTTTAGTAATGAAAGGTGCAACCAAACAAGGAAAAAGTAGTTCAGCATTACTTAGAAAAGGCTTAGTTCTATTTCAGTTTTCCATTTCCATAATTCTCATTATTTTCACAATTCTGATAAATAAACAGATTAATTTCATGCGAAATTTTGATATGGGATTTGAAAAAGAACAGATTGTTGTTCTTAAAACCCCAGAAAGAATGTCCCGTAATTCTGAAACTATTAAAGAAGAAATAAATGCAATTCCCGGAGTTATCGAGTCATCAACTAGTTTGGGTATTCCGTTGCAGAATAGCGGTTTTGGAACAAATCTAAGCCCATATGCTGATTCTGATGAGGATGAATTTTCTATATCTGTGAAGATGATCGACTCCGAATACATAGATTTTTACCAGATTCCACTATTGGTAGGCAGAAAACTTACTGAGACTGATGAAGCAAATTATGCAAATGTGACTGTTGTGAATGAAGCAACTGTAAAAAAGCTTGGATTTGCAAATAATGAAGATGCCCTAGGGCACAACTACACAATTGGTTTGAGTGATGGAGTAAAAAGATTTTCACCCGAGATAGTGGGTGTGATAGAAGATTTTCATTTCAATTCTCTACACGAAGAAGTCTCACCTCTTTTATTTATGTATTGGTATTTTCTATTTCAAGAGATCTCTATAAAGATCAGTCCACAAAATGTTCCTGAAACAATGAAAGAGATTAAACTGGTTTGGGAGAAATTTTATCCAGAACATCCATTTGTATATTCATTTTTAGATGAAGATATAGATAAAATGTATAAAGCAGAAGCAAGATCTTTCCGCGTGATCTCAACCTTCTCATTCTTAGCAATTATTATTGCTTGTATGGGTCTCTTGGGACTCACATTCTACACCACCGAACAACGAAGAAAGGAAATTGGAATTCGCAAAATCTTAGGTGCTTCCATACCGGGGATTGTAAGGGATATCTCTTTAGAGTTTTTAAAATTAGTTGTTATCGCCAACGTTATAGCTTGGCCGATAAGCTATTTCCTAGTTAAAAAGTGGCTCATGAACTTCCCATATAAAATTGATATTGGACTGGACGTATTTTTATTAGCCAGCGGGTTAGCATTATTAATATCTTTTGTAACTATTGGCTATACCGTTATCCGCAGTGCTTATAGTAATCCTATAGACAGTATTAAGTATGAGTAAAAAATCGGCTATGAGTATACACAAAATCCCAAAAGTTATAAACATAGAGATAATAGTGAGATCACTGAAATGCTAGATATGCTTCTTGAAAATGATCTGAAATTGCTACTTGAATTTCATGATAAACGCAGAACTATCTTTCATTTTGATGATAAATAGGAGTAAAATATGAGAAGAAAAGATAGAGAGATCACAGACAAAAAGAAGATGCAGATGATAATTTCTAAAGCAGAAGTTTGCTATATGGGAATGAGCAGAGATAATATGCCATACGTAATTCCTATTAATTTTGGTTATGATGATAACACGATCTATTTTCATTGCGCACTTGAGGGGGAGAAGATAGATATTTTACAGAAAAATCCAAATGTCTGCCTACTATTTAATATTGATAATAAACTTATCAACAACACTCCTCAAGACGATTGGACAATGTACTACAAAAGCGTGATAGTTTATGGGAAAGTTGAATTTATTTTAGATATTGCACAAAGACAAAAGGCAATTAATCTTATGTTCAAACATTATGGAGGTAAAGATTATCCGCTTCCTAAACCAGTATTGGAAAAGACGATGTTCCTAAAAGTAGAAATTGAGAAGATGGCAGGGAAACAAAATATTCCAGAGGATTGACCCAATACCTACTACAGATTAACCTATAATTATAACTACTCAAATTGAAGAAACAAATATCATAAAATTTCTTGCCTAAAAAGAACAAGATAGCAAATTTTGTTCAAAATTAATATTGGAAATCACTAAAATGAAAAAAATTGTAACCGTATTATCTATCTTTATTATTCTTATGGGATGCGCAAAAGAGCAGCAACAAGTAGACTACACTGAAGTATCCTTTACTGTAAACAGGTCTCTATTATCGAATGAGTATATTAGCAAGGAGGCTGAGATCAGCTTTTCACCTCCAATTAATTGGAAACCGATCAGTCCTCAACTGCTTAGTTCGATCAAAGAAAATGTAAAAGCCTCTAAAGATACTGCAGATGTTGCTATTCTCCCGCTCAATGTTTTTATGGATATGGAGAGCTCATTCACCTGTTTTTTATCGATCTTCAATAGCTCTTCTAGGGCAGAACAGACCATTACATACTATTTAAATGAGCTCAGAACGAGTAATGAAAATTATCAAACTAATGAGGGTTCGTTCTCTCATAATGGCTTCGATTTTCATCAACTAATATTCACAAAAGATGAGCTTATAACCATAAAACTGATCGCAACCAATAGTGAAGATAAAATTTTTATGATAGACTACATCCTACCTGCCAAAGCTTATGAAAATGAGTTAAGATCAATTGAATCATCAATTGGAACAATAAAGGAAATTTAGAGAAGAGATCGTTTTGCAGAGCAAAGCCGACTCATAAAAAGAAAGAGATCGTTTTGCAGAGCAAAGCCGACTCATAAAAAAAGAGGAGAAGTTAATGAAAAAACTCGTATTATTAATCACATTACTTGCAGTTATCGCAATGGTTGGATGTTCAGCTAATATCCATCAGGTTGGTAAAGGCGCTCAAGGCAATCAGGTTGTAGAAGCTCGTCAGTGGTATATTTTGTTTGGACTTGCACCACTTAACGAAGTAGATACTAACGCAATGGCTGGTGAAGCTGTTGATTATGAGATTAAAACTGAACAAAGTGCTATGGATATTATTCTTAATATCTTCACAAGCTATGTTACAGTTTATTCAAGAACAGTGACGGTTACAAAATAATTGTTGATGCAGTTATTATTTAGACTCTTCTTTTATTAGGAGAGTCTTTTTTTTATGAAACGACTTGGTGCCAGCATAATATTTGTAAATGATCAGCAGAAAATTCTCTTATTCTTGCGTGATGATAAAGTGGGTCTTCCTTACCCTAACATGTGGGATGTGCCCGGCGGTCATGTGGAGACAAGTGAAACTCCTTCTGATTGCATCGTACGCGAAATGAAAGAAGAGATGAACATTGACCTGCATGATTTCCAACTATTTTGTAAAAAAGAATTTGATGACAGAATTGAATATACATATTGGAAACAAACTAATTTAGAGATCTCTGAAATTGAGCTGATGGAAGGGCAACGTTTAAAATGGTTTTCCCGAGGGGAAGCAGCGCAAACAAAACTTGCTTATGGATTTAATGAGATAGTTGAACGATTTTTTAATAAATATAAATTGTCCCTGATTGAAGGGAATACCTAGTTTTTCCTTTTTACAAGGACAATTATATATCTTAAGTTTTAAAACAATTTATAATTTAAACCCAAGCCAAGCGTCTCTTTAAATTGAAGATCCTCTGCCTGCATTTTATTATAAAGAAGCTGAACAAAAAGTTTAAGATTTATCAACTTAGTTAAACTTATATCAACATCGTGCTGCCAGTCCATTCTAACCTGTTTCCAATCATCTTCATCTTCCTGATCTTCTAAACTTTCCGATTCAGAATAGACAATAGGTTTATATAGATTTAAGGTTGTGGAATATTTGATCACATTTTCTGCAAATGGTTTACGTAATTCACCCACAAGTTCCACTCCACCATCATTTGTGCTCTCATCAAGGTTACTATCGAAATATTGTTTGAATGCCCCGCCTAAACGTGTACTGAATTCCTGATCATCATCCTTAAAAAAGACTTTAGCTACACCAAAGGTCTCTGTGAAAACATTGGGATTAAATATTTTTGTATCCATATAGGTTTCATCCATAAATTGAGTCTCATCTCTAAAGCTGGCAAATGGATCTACAAAAGCTCCGAGTGTAAATCGGAAGATCGATTCAAAATCAACAATATCTGTAGATTTATCTGGTTTTGCCCAATATTTTTCTCCCAGATCATCTTCCATCTGAGTATGTGTTTGTCCAAAAGCTAATTTGAGTGTGTTCTTATTATGTACTTTTGCACTTAGTTGTTTTTCAGCTAAGAAATTTGCATTGAACACCCAGGAGATTGAGCCCTTCTCTTCACCTGTCCAATTATCACTGTAAGCATTTTGATTCATGGTAAGTGAAATATCTGAAGCAAGATTCCAATCTTTGGCAAGTAGCAATGAAAATGAGATTGTAATGATGAGAAAAATAATTACTTTTTTCATTTTTTTACTCCTCATTTTTTATTACATGAACATCCATTTGCGGATATGGAATATTTACATTTTCTTTATCAAATTCCTCTTTTACACTCTCTAACAGATCGTGATAAACAGTCCAATAATCTCCTGTTTTTGTCCATACACGAACCTTAAAGTCAACTGAACTATCACCCAGTTTAGACACTCTCACAAAAGGTTTAGGATCCTTTAAAATCAATGCATGTGCATCAATAAGTCTATTTAAAATCCCCTTAACCTGTTCATTGCTAGATTCATATCCAACACCAAAGGAAAGATCAACTCGCCTGGTTTTCTGGGCTGTATAATTTATTATTGTTCCATCCATAATTTTAGAATTTGGAACGATAAGTTTCTTATTATCAAAAGAAACAAGTACTGTCGTGAAGATATTGATATCTTTTACAACTCCGTCAATTCCGGCTGCTTCAACATAATCATCAACCTTAAAAGGACGTAGGATTATCATCAGGAATCCCGCTGCAAAATTAGATAACGATCCTTGCAAAGCAAGACCAATAGCCAAACCAGCAGCTCCGATCACAGCTAAGAAAGATGATGTTTGAATTCCCAACTGTGCAAGTGCTGCAATGATCACAAAAACCCATAATGCGCTATAGATAAGAGATCCGGCAAAAGAGATCACCTCCTTATCCACCCTCTTCTTCTCCATTGCTTTTACGATAAGTTTCCGCACACCCTTAACAACAAATTTTCCTATTATCAAGATAGCAATTGCGGCTAATAGCTTTAATCCAAAAGTGGATATTAATTCTATTAACTTTGGTATCACCTCTTCCATGATCCCTCCTAATTAAAATAATATTATTTTATGTTGCGATAAGAAAAGGCGTTTAGAATTTTGCAAGTTTTTTCTATTTACTATAAGAAGTATCTCTACGATTTATCTTTACACCAATTTCCTATATTCATAAATCTTCATCTGGAATAATAAGATTTTTTTATGAGGTAACAAAATGAAAAAAGCTACACTATTTATCATTATTTTTGGTATTACAATCCTAAATAGTATAAGTATTTATGATATTCAACATACTACAGATCCCGGTCCAGATGGAACATATCCATCTCCTTATAATGGACAGATCGTGACAACCGGTGGCATTGTTAATGCAGTTGATTTTAATAGTGGAAGATTCTTTATTACATCTGGTATGGGTGAATGGAATGGAATTTATGTTTATAATTATGACCAGAATGTAGCTGTTGGTGATAGTGTAATAATTGAAGCGGAAGTTTATGAATATTGGGGATTTACTGAACTCAGTAACCTAGTTTCCTGTGATATCATCTCTTCCGGGAATCCAATACCTGCAACGCTTGTTAATACAATATCCAACACAATAAATGAAGCTAGAGAAAGTACTAAAGCTGCAATTGGCTATTATGATCTAACAATTACACAAACTTATGATGAATGGGGTCAGTGGAAAATTGCCGATACAACTGGAGAATGTACGATCAGTACAGGATTTATGAATATGGAGGAGCTTGATATTCCAATTATTGAAGGATATCCATTAAGTGGAGTAAGTGGATTTGTTACCTATTTCTGGGAAGAATTTCAACTGAATCCAGTAAATTTATCTTCCATTCATTCAGATCCGGATGATCATATTATCTCAATTCAAGATCAACTTGTATTCTCTCCGGAGGAGTTTGAAATTCCAATTTATCATACAGTTTTTAATGATGGACAAGTTCAATCATATCAATTTGAAATTGCATTTAATGATCAGGTTTTGGAATATAGTGGATATGAAGATATTGGTACACTTTCTGCAAATGGAACGATAGTAGATGAGCAGCTAGGAAATGGGAATATCGCAATTTCCTATAATGGAAATTTTTCATTTGAAAATATGGAAACTCTCCTCAAGCTAAACTTTGTTGGCATAGAGAGTGGAGATGGAGAGCTGGAATTTGTAGATTTTGCAATAGATGCTCTGCCTGTGGATTATTTTTCTGTTGAAGAGATCACACTGCAATTAGAAACCATGCCCATTGGCGATACTCTCACGGTCATTCAAAGACCGATCCAAAATGTCCCGCAGATCACCATACCAAATGAAGAGTTCACAATTGAATGTTTAGCAGATGCTTCCACATCAAATTGGTCAGCAGAACTCGTACACCAGAATAAAGTGATCAGCCTAGATATTACAAATACCAATTACAATACTGCTGTAGATAGATGGTATTTAACGGCCATCTGTTCCCAACCTGAAATTTATGAGCTGTACGACCTAGTAGTAGATGCAGATGGGATTATAGCCGACACAACCAGAAATGCTGTACATCTGATTCCCGAAATAAAGACCAACTACTCATTTATTCATATTACCGACACCCATCTTCCAACCCACATTTTCTATCCTGATCCCATTTCTCTCACTGATTCTACAGAGATTGAAGACCTGCGGGAAGTGATTAGAGATATCAACCTAATAAAGCCCGAATTTGTACTATTAACAGGTGATCTACTTAACGAGGGAGAGTTGGAAGATTTTGAAAATCGACGCGTCTATACAAAAGCCCAGAAGATCTTAGAAGAGTTGGAAGTTCCGCTCTATCTTACTTCTGGGAATCACGATCTTGGTGGTTGGGACAGCACACCTCCTTCTCAGGGAACTGCACGGCGTGACTGGTGGAGATTCTTCGGATGGAGCTGGCTTTTAGATCCACCAGCACTAGATCCCTACTATACACAAAATTATAGTTTCGATTACGGGCCAATTCACTATATTGGAATGGAAGCCTATTTGAATTATGATAGTTATTTGTACAATATCTACGATGGCGAAAGTTTTACTGATCTGCAAATGCAGTGGCTTGAAAATGATCTAAGTAATGCTTCAAGTAGTGAATCTCACGTGATATTCTATCACAACGATTTTTCGGATCAGATTGATCTTAATAGTATGGGAATCGAGATGGCTCTTTATGGACATATTCATTCCAATTCCGGTAGCATTACATCTCCACCTTATAATTTATCTACAGAGAGCACCTGTGATGGCAACAGAGCTTATCGGGTGATCAATATAAATGATGATCAGCTTGAACCAACAAACGCAGTTTATGCAGGATATAGTGGTGGGGAGCTAACAGCTACATTTACTCCTGAAAATAGTGGAGCTGCAGATAGCATATTCTGCTATGTTGAGAATTCACATAACCTAGATTTTAATGATGCTCAACTCAAATTTATTATGCCCAACAATGCAGAAGAATATATTGTTTTCAATGGAATTTTAACCCAGGTTGATGAGTCTGGTGATTTTGCAGTTTGTTATATCTCTGTTGATATCCCAGCAAATGGGAACGTCTCGGTTTCAGTAGTTGCAGATCTCGATGCTTCAGCACAAAACCCATTAACACCTCAAGATCTTCAACTAACCAACTATCCCAATCCCTTCAATCCAACTACAACAATCTCTTTTTCATTAGCAGAAAGTTCATCACTTATCACTCTAGGAATTTATAATCTTAAAGGACAGAAAGTTAAAGATCTTTCTGGTACCCTGAGCAGGATTGAAGGGCAAAGAGAAATGCAACATTCTGTTGTTTGGAACGGTACGGATGATAAGGGTGTTAGCGTTTCATCCGGAATCTACTTTGTTAGATTAAATTGTGGAAACAAAGAAGCCCAGCAAAAGATAATGTTATTAAAATAAAT
>CAXCCM010000003.1:0-37486 GCA_963981005.1 uncultured bacterium
ATTTCTAGCAGAAGATGGCGTGCGACATGTGCATCACAGTAAGCTAGAATTGGCTGTAATAGGTCACTTACACATAATGCTTACCCTAATTGGAATTGCCACAACACTGCTTATAGGACGCTGGTTTAATTGGAAAGGAATTACTCATAAAATTGGAATTCCATCAATAATCTGGGGAACGATAATTATTACAATTGGTGTATGGGCGGTAGTACCATATCAGTTATATGCACACACAATAATCTATGTGGGTGCTGTATTCTCTATGTTTGGAGCGCTGATGTTGGTTATATTCGGCTGGGGTAAGCTTATAAAAGAAGGAACAAAGGATATAACAAGACCTAATTTCTTCCAAAAAATAAAAGCACTACTTTCTGATTCGTTGAAATTTGGAACACTCTGGCAGATGGTTTTCATGAATTTTTGTGTGAGTGGAATTGGAATCTTTATGGCAGTTAAACTCGAAGAGATCTTCAGAGAAATTCCTTTCAGAGAAGAACGAATTACTCTTACCGGACATTGGCATATTTTATCCGTTCTCACTGCAACTATCATTTTAATGTATATCGTTTCCAAAATTTTTCCATTGAAGAAGAAGATCGGGAATTTATACGGGTGGGTAATTATACTTGCTTCCGATCTGGCTTTTGCCATGATCACGATATTCAGTATTAAACGATTGTGGGTTATAGAAGAAGCACAGCAAACTTTGGTGAATCAACTTCACATATTCAGTGAAATTGGACTTGGTTTACTATTAACATCATTGGGCATTTATATGGTTGTTAGATTAGTTGACTTCCTGAAAAATGGAAAAGCAAATGCTGAGATTGGGGAGTAGATGATGAAAATAATAATAAATATCTCTATAATAATTACGGGTCTATTTCTAATGATAAGTTGTAGTGAAATCCCAGAAGATATACATCCTGATACAGTTTCCATGAATTTAACCGTTAATGAAAATGATTGGGTTCTTGTAGAAAAAGGAGAATTCATTTCCGGCTTGAATGAGAATGAAAATGAAGTTCCTTACGATTATGAAATTATGGTTACTGAAGTTACTTATTCACAATATGCTGAATATCTTAATTCTGCTATAAAAGAAAACCTAATCGAAATTGAAGATGGTTTTATAAAAGGTTCTTATAAAGGTGATGCATTCCATAAAATGCGTCATGAATTTGAGATCCTTGAAGGAAATTACATCTATTATAATTTGAATGGTATTAAATGCCGCATGAAATACGATGATGGGATTTTCTCGGTTAGAGAAGGGTACGGGAAATTTCCAGTGGCTTATGTTAGCTGGTTTGGTGCAAATGCGTATTCTTTATATTACCGATATAATTTGGCATCTTTAGAAGAATGGGAAAAAGCTGCACGTGGTGGTGATAACAGAACTTTCCCTTGGGGTTTCGAAGAGCCAACACCAGATATTGCCAACTATCATCACAGCAAAGATCCTTTCGATCATGAGAATGCTGCAACACCTGTTGGATTTTACAATGGTGAAAAACACGGAGATTTTCAAACAAGAAATAACAAAAGCGTTTATGGCAGCTATGATATGGCAGGAAATGTAGCTGAATGGATTGGGACAGTTCAACATGGAAGTCATCTGAGATTAATATATGGTGGAAGCTTCATGGAGTATGGTTACAATCTACGTTCATTTACAGAAAATTCTTCAGTTCCGGAATACTGCAGTTTCCAAGTTGGATTCCGCTGTACGCGAAAAGTAGATGAAGAGAGTGTTGAGAGTGATCAAATTTTACATTAAGCTTCTTAAAACTCCTCAAACAGGGCTTTTACTGTTTACTTCGATTGCTGGTTATTTGGCATCATCGGGACAATTGTCTGTTGAATTAGTTATTCTGGCAATGGTTGGAATGGTGTTAGCAATAGGTGGTGCAACTGCACTGAATATGTCTTTTGATGAAGATATTGATGCAAAGATGAACCGCACTAAGAATCGTCCGATTCCCAAAGGGATTCTTACATCTAAAAAAGCGCTTATTTTTGGATGGTTATTGATAATTATTGGCATGATTATTTCCTATTGGATTCAGCCATTATACAGCCTAATTGTTGCTTTTGGGGTTTTCTTTAACTACATAATTTATACTTTATGGCTCAAAAGAAGATCTGCTTTATCAATAATTTTTGGTGGTTTAGCTGGAGGAATGCCGATTTTGGCAGGAAGAGTTTTGGCAACGGGAAGCATTGACCTAATTGGAATTTTAATGTCACTCGGGATATTGTTTTGGATTCCAACCCACATACTTTCATTGGCAATGAATCACTCAGAGGATTATAAAATTGCAGGAGTTCCAACTATTCCTAATAAATTTGGATTTACCAGAACCAGATACTTTATAACAACTGCAAACATCATTGCTGTTCTTATTTTTTTATATATTTGTGTGATGCTGGAAATCTCGAAAACAGGAATTGTGATACTGCTTTTTGGAAGTGTTGTTTTAATTGCAACTTCGCTGATAATTATTTTCAAACCTTCCGAAAGAGCAAATTTTTATTTATTCAAGTTCGCATCATTGTATATGGTTATTGCAATGATAATTATGATGATGAAATAATGAAGGCAGAAGCCTAATTATAAAACAAAGAGATCGTTTGCAAGAGCAAGCCGATTCTTAAAAAAAACTGAATCGTTTGCAAGCAAGCCGATTCTTAAAAGGAGAGAAAAATGTATGAAACAATTAAGGCCATGACCATGTTGGATCGTGGAATTTTGTTGGCAACAGGAATCGTAGCAATTTACATGTTATTCGTACTTTTCAAAAAGCAAAAGGCAAAGGCAGAAACAGAAAATATTTTCTTCATAATGTCATTTGCTGTTCTATTAGTTGCAGGTTTAATTCTTATTTTTACAAATTGGGATTCACTACTTTCACCATTTGTGGCAATAGTAGCTGGATTGATCCCATTCGGATTAGCTTTAGGGCTTATCAAGAAGTTTTATCCAGCAAAGTTTAAACTTTATCTTATTGTTTTAACTATCGGACTCATCTGGATAGCAGTTGCTAAGATCGGACAGGTAATGTGTAAAGGAAGTATCGCACTTCCATTTTTCCATGCAATTGCCGGTCTAACAATTTTCTTCGTACCTATTATGGCTGTTAAAGCTGGTAAAGTTAAACCTGGATTTATCAATGTTACAATTGGTGGAACACTCATCGGACTAGGTGGAATCGCACTTGCCTTCATAAAAAATGGCGGACAATTGTTATTCTTCTCACCACTGGTTGTTCTTACAATTCTAGCTCCACTTCTTTTCCTTACAGCTCTATTCTTTGCACTCGGGCTTACGAAGGGAGAATAGATTTATAACAAAATCGTAGATTAATGAAAAAACTTATTTATATATATAGCATTGGAGGAGTTATTGCAATTTTCTCCAGTGCTATTTATCGTTTGTACCCACACGTTAAAGAAAGTATGTCCTTAGAGTTTTCTGCTTTAAATTGGACTGTATTGGCAGCCTACTTAATAGTAATGATCGTTGGGAAAGGATATTTCGCACTTCATAGAGGATTTGTGCCGAGAGTAATAGTTCGTTCTGAACAAATAATCAGTAATGGGAATTTGATAGATAAATTATTAGCTCCTCTTTATTGCATGGGCTTTTTTAAGGCTCCAAAAAAAAGAATGATAATTTCTTATTTGATGATATTATTCATTATTTCATTTTTGGTTAGTGCTTCAAAAATTGTACAACCTTGGCGAGGAATAATTGATCTGGGCGTGATAGTAGGATTATCTTTAGGAATTATATCTCTATTATTGTTAGGCTCTAAAAAATTAATTTCCAAATAGAAAAAGAGCCAAGTTATAATTTACAAACTTGGCTCAAAGTATCTTAAATTACTTCAATTCTAAAATGCGTAAACTATTCCACCTATATGATAGAAATTTTCCATTTCAGCACTTTTCATATATTTAGTTCGATATGAAATTCCCCAACTTCTATTGAAATAAATATTCAACATTCCTGAAGCAATATCATAAGTATCGCTTTCTTGAAGATCAACTTTACAATGATATTTCAATTTCAGATCTATAAAATGATAGAATGTAGCTTTGAAATTTAATCCTGCTAATGCATAGAAAGTATCATCATCAACGTTATCTTTAATGGAGATCTCAGGAATATATGGACCCATTGGAGGTATGACAAAATCAATATCTCCTTTAATAACATCCGCTTCTGCTCCTACCCAAGGCATGAATGAGTATTTGATTTTATCACTGCCAAGATAGAAATATTTTCCTCCACGAATAAATGGAGCAATAATATTTTGTGATAAACCAAAATCATTTATTGCTGAAGTTTGTGGAGCTGGAGGTGGCGCACCAGTATCAAATGAAAGAGAATCAGCATCTGTACTCATTTTCAAATATTCAATTCCTGCACCAATAACATATTTACTGTTTTCTTTAACACCTAAGTAATAATCAAAAATGAAATGAGTTCCCCATAAACTGCTGTAATTCAGATCCTCAGAATTGTATACAAATGCGTTCCATTGATACTTGTCAGTGTCTATGCATTGAAAATAGAGTCCTTTAAATAGTGAATCATCATTGAATTCTAGATCAAATGATTGATCACCATGTTCCATTGTTCTGCTCATGTCATTATTAATAGTTCCCAAATATGGAGTTACAATTCGAATTTTCTCTGCATAAATTGAGCCAACAAATAATAATGAAATTATAAATAATACCAATACTTTTTTCACGTTTTCTACTCTCCTAATTTATATTAACGTATTAAAATGAAATTTTTTTGAATCTAAAATTCACGTCAATAAATTAAGTGAAAATTATTGAAGCTCCTGCAGATTTTTCATAAAATTGACCTACAGTTAGTACTTCTTCAACTTGGTCAACCAGATCATCTTTGGTTAGTTTGAACATATCCATTGCCAATTTACAGGCATAGATCTTTCCTCCAGCATCAGAAATCATTTCTAGAAATTCATCTACAGGTGGTATATCCAGATCTTCCATCTCTTTTTTCATCATCATTGTAGCCATGGGAGAAACACCGGGGATAGCACCCATCCAGGTTGGAAATGGAGCAGTTATTGGGAATTTCATCATTGGCATAGCTAAGTTTAATGAAGGATTTCCAACTGTAGCAACTTTTAATTTTTTAACCATTTTTTTCATTATTGCATTGAGTCCGAAGAAAGTGAAAAATATAGAAGCTTCAATCCCTTCCATTCTGGCACCATTTGCCATTATTAATGCTGGATAAACTTCATCTAATCCACCTTTTGCACATATTATCGATACTTTTTTGATCTTTCCATTTTCCATAATATTCTCCTTATTTAGATGCAGCTTTCAGGTTTTTTCAATCCAGCAATTCTGGATGATTTTTTAAGTGGTCCACCCGGGAAAAGTGTGTATAATTCTTTTGTATCAACAACACCAGATTTCTTCATTTTTCTAATTGAAGGTAAAGCTCCATTCTCTTTGTAATAATCCTGAAGGTGCTTGATGACTTCCCAATGTCGATCACTCATCTCTTCGATACCTTCTTCAGCTGCAATAACTTCTGCAATCGCTTCATTCCACTGACCAAAATCAGTAAGGAATCCTTCTTCATTAACATCTACCATGCTTCCTGCAATTTCTTTTGTTGCCATGATTCTCTCCTCTTAAGAGTCGGTTTGCTTTTGCAAACCGTCTTTATTTTTTTATATTTTCTTTCCTAATTTACTCATTTGTGTTGTAATTCCCGGCATCGGCAATCCCTTAAGAAGCATATTCCAATAAATGTATTTGAACGCAAGCTTCCCTATATGATTAATTCTAGTTTCCTTCAACAATGAAAAAGGCCCTACTAAAGGAAGAGGGAATGTTCCCTCAACTGGCTCTACATCATAATTGAAATCTATTAAGAAAGCTTTACCAAAACCTGATTCAATAAAGCAATTCGCATGTCCGTCGAATTCTTGAACTAGTTCTTTCTCATTTATAAATTTCATTATGTTCTTAGTTAAAACTTCTGCTTGGAAATGAGCTACTGATCCAGCCTTTGAACTTGGTAGGTCAGTCGCATCTCCAATTACAAAGATGTTCTCTTTCTTCTTGGATTGTAAAGTATGTTTGTGTGTAGGAACAAAATTGAGATCATCACCAAGTCCAGATCGTTCAATAACATCATCTCCCATATTTGTTGGGATGGTTACCAACAGATCATAATTTACTTTTTTCTCATCATAAGATTGAATGAAATTCTCTTGTTCATTCACAAGTTCAACATCAAAATCTGAGACCATATTTATTTTCTTATCATCTAAGAGATAACCAAGCACATTAGAGCAGTTCTGCTTTGTAAAAGCTCCTGATAATGGTGTTATGTAAGTCATTTCAACTTTTTCGCGAATCCCTTTCTTATGAAAGAACGCATCAGCCAACATGATGAATTCCAGCGGGGCAACCGGACATTTAATCGGCATTTCTGTTAGATGAACAATAAATTTTCCGCCTTCCCATGTTTTGAGTTTATCACGTAAAGCAGTTGCACCTTCAATTGTATAAAAATCAAAAACATTTTTATGCCAACCTTCATCAGCTAAACCATCAACTTCATCAGGAACGATTTTTGATCCTGTAGCAATGATCAAAATATCATATGATAGATTTGTTCCATCTTTTAGAACTACATTATTCTTATCGTGTTCTATAACTTCAATTGCTTTTTCAATGTACTCTACACTTTTTGGAATAAATTGTTTTTTAGTTTTAATCACATCTTTTTCTGTGTAAGTATCAAATGGAATAAAAAGAAAACCAGGTTGATAATAATGTGTTTTGTGCTGATCAACTACAGTAATCTTCCACTCATTTTTATTCAACTTTCTATTCAGATGATTTACCATCATAGTACCGGCAGTTCCAGCACCTAAAATTAATAATTTTTTCATTAACTCTCCATAGATTATATTTTATTATTTTGTTTTAATAGCTTCGCAAATTAATTGAATCGTGTAGTTATAAAGCTCAACGGGGTTCGTGTTCTCTGTCTCTTGAAGAAAGTAGGGAATTAGACCGGAAAGTTCTCCCCATAGGATATAAGACAGTTTATCTGAATCAGCATCCGATCTGATGCTTTTATCTTTTTTGCCGTCTTTTATGATTTGTTTGATCATCTCTCTGATCTGCAAATTTTCTTCATCTATAAATTCTAATACAGGACTCTCAAATTTGCATCCAGCTCTATGCTGTTTATAATTTGAAAATGCAAAAATATAATTGGGATATTTATCGTGGAACTCAAGAAAGGTTGATGAAAGTACTTCGATCTTGTTTAAATTAAGTGTTTTCTTGGAAGTTACTTTCTCGAATTCAGAAGTAATTACCTTAAGTCCTTTTAAAACAATAGATAAACATAACTCATTCTTACTTTGAAAATATGTATAAAGTGCACCCTTACTGAATTCGGCTTCTACTGCAATATCATCCATTGTTGCATTTTCAAATCCTTTTGACATAAACACTTTTTCTGCTGCAGAAATTATTATATTCTGCCTGAATAAGCGTTCCCTCTCTTTTCTCTCATTACTTCCCAATGCTGACTCCTATTTCTTTTATTGAATTAAAGTCAGAAAAATGACTATCAGTCAAAAAGGTCAAGAAAATAATTTGATTTTGAAACAGAAAAAGAGCAAGTGAAGTCACTTGCTCTTTATAACTGTATTTTTAAGTAATTTTTAATAACTATGCATGCTCTGTTTGGCAGAAGGCATATAATCTACACCATGCCACCCGATAAGTAACATGAAGAAACAAATCACCAAAAACCACAAAGCTATATATTGTTTTTTGGGATGTCTGTAGCGGAAATGAATATAGGTTAAATAACAGAGCCAGCTAACCAGTGCCCATGTCTCTTTCGGGTCCCAAGCCCAATATCCACCCCAAGCCTCTTTCGCCCAAAAAGCACCGAAAGAAATTCCAAAAGTTGCCATAGCAAATCCAATATATATCAATACGTCAGCCCTAATCAGAAGCGGTTTCAGTGTTGCAGTATCCTTCTTGTAATATAAGTATAAACCTTTTGCTGCGTACAGAACAGTTGATGCCAAAAGTGCATAAGCAACCATATAAATGATTACATGCGGAACGAACCAGTAACTTTGAAGTGCCGGCATCAAAGTCATATCGAAATAATCGGGATGGATCAAGTTTGTGATAAGAAATACTGATGCCATTATTTGCCCATAAATTGCGAACCAATAAGTTTTTAATTTAGTATGAATGATAAGAGTGAGTAGAGGGACAATGGTAGCATACCAAAGTCTGGTTTCACCTTTTGTTCGCAAGGGTGGACGTTCCAACAAAAGCCATAATTGTGCAATGTAAAAGCATAAAATAAGAACCGCTGAAAATGATATTATAACAGCAATATTTTTTAAATATTCTTTTTTACTGGGAATGTAATACAGTGCAGCTGCAACGAGCCAAAGGGAGATAACAGCTTTTACGATGACATCAAAACTGATATGCATTATTTACTCTCCTTTGGGAATTTTCGGATAGACCACATTAAATAAATAACACCAATAAGCAACATGCCGAACCCAACATAAACGAACTTTAACCACGGATCTCGAACAGCTTGTAGAGTGCTTATTCTGAAAGGATCAGTGCTATCTGGATTCAACAAAATATAGCGACAATCTGTTTGATACAAATACCAACTTTTGTATTTAAACGGTTTATTAACTTCAATAATTTTTTCAGTTTTCTCACCATCAGGAGTTAACATTGTCACATAAGAAGCAAATCTCTTTTTACCTGGTTGCCCGATAGTTAAAGAATTATCCCCGATATCAATATATCTTGATGGAAAGAAATACTTTAATCTCATGAGCATACGAGCCATCTCAGGAGAATGATCTCTCATGTTACCACATGTTACCCAACTCTCTTTTTCTTCGTTTGTATGTATGTTTTTGGCTTTCAAATATGCAGCTGACATAAATGCGGGATGATCACAATCCATATCATAAGGAACAAAATCATCTTTGCGGGGAGTTGCAGATTCAAGATATTTTTCTACAGTAATTTCCCAATCTTCAAAATGGAATGTTCTACCTTCCTCTATAAATCCAGCTTCTTTTTTCAATTCGGTTTTTATAGGGAATCCTAATGAATCATAAAACATGATCTCACTTGGATAATTATCGATCTCAAAACGCTTCATCCTTAAAGAAAAGGGAAGATTTACAGTTCGCTTTATGGATTGCTGTCCAGGAAATTCTGGTGTATCCATTGCACGAAGTTTATCGAAATAGAATCCTTGATGGGTTGGTGAATCTATAAACAGATCAACGTTATATGTTTCTAAATGACCAACAGATAATGAACCGAAGAACAGAATAATAAAGAAGCCAAAATGACTGAGTAAAAAGCCGATATAACGAACCCTAAAATTCATCAGTTTCTTAAAAACAGTAAAGAAAAGAGATGTACAAACAAATAACAAACTGAATATGTAAGGCCAGCTTGAGATCATGTGAGAAAAGCCAATTTTCTTTAGTAGCAGAATATTTTCAGCTCCACCCTGCGGGATGAATCCTGCAATAGCAATAAGTATAATGTAAACAACTACCGAAGAAACAGCCATTGTAATACTTGAGAACCAATTTACTAACTTCTTTAATGGTTTAATGAAATAAACGATAGTCAGAAATGTTAAATAGATTCCAATTAAGAAGATGTTTATTGGAGCGATCGGTTTAGGGAAGCCAGTTCCATTAGTAGCAATTTCTAAAGCAAATCCAACAAGAACAAAGCCTACAATTATTATGAAAGTTGGCGCATACCCAAATGGCATGCGCCATAAATTATTTTTTTGCATATAGTTTATCTAATTTATTCCTTTATTTGTCCCAGGATTCATGTCTTTTCTTAGCTTCTTCATCCCATTTTGGAGCCATAGTTTTTAGGAAGTTCTCTTTTTCTTGTTTCAATTTTTCAGCGTTAAGCCCAATAACTTTTTGTACTTTTGCCTTTGTAGAAAGATCAGGAAGTTCAACTTCACCCAAGAATCCATGTTTAGCTAAAACTTTACTGAGTTCTAATCTGGCCTTTCCGGCTTTATCTATACAGTCAGCTAACAAGTTTGAAACTTGAAGTGGTGCATGGAAAGAAGCTCCATGACTAGCTACAGAAAAATCCCATCTCCACTGAGATTCACGAATAAGTGTTCTGATGTCTTCTAATTCAGCATCAGTTGCACCTTCTTCCATAGCAGCTTTTGTTTCAAAGTGAGCTCTTACTAATAGCTCCTCAGCTTTTACTGTAAGTTTTTTTATGGAAGCCTGTCTATCTTTAACAGCTTTTCTTAATTCTTCTTCTGGTTGTCTGTGGCAAACCTGACAAGTTTTGTCTATATAATCTAATGGACTTGTAACATGATGACTGGAATACTTCATGCCACCACGGCTTTCATAAGGCATATGACAATCTGCACAAGAAACACCTTGCATTCCATGAGGACCAAGCTGCCATAGCTCCCAGCCAGGGTGTTGTGCTTTATACATCCTTGTTTTACTAACTGCATGGATCCAGTCCTTATGTCCTGTTCCATCAGCTCCTCTTTTATTAAGATGCTGTTCCAGGGCATCTGCTGTAATACCTTCTGACCAAGGGAATACAAGATAAGGAGCACCTTTCTTTTGTCCATCTAGATGTTTATCAAAATAGTATTCTACATGACACTGAGCACATACAAGAGAACGCATTTCTTGATGAGTTGCTTCGGTGATATCCTTTCCCGTTAGGGCTTTATATCCTTCTTTAAGAGCTGGGCGAGTTATTGTTAAAGCCATTGTTTCAGGGTCATGACAATCTCCGCAACCGATAGGATTGATTATCTGTGAACCAAGGTTATCCCATTTTCCACCATCACCACGATAAAACTCAGCAACACCATCTTTACCGTCAACCGCAAGTTCTTCCATCATTCTTGGAACGTCAGGACTTTTACAAGTCCAGCAGGTAGCAGGCATAGGGCTTCCCTTTTCTTCAGTAGGAGCACCTGTCCGTAAAGTATTTCTTGTATCTTCTATTGCATGAATATGACCTCTTGGTTTGTTGTAATCTTTTGCAAAACCGTATCCGGCAAAAAGAACAGAAACATAAGGATTCTCTTCTAGAATATCTTCTATCTCTCCACCTTCCATTTTTAAGTAAGTTTCATGCTGCTCGGGATATGATTCTCCCCAAACCTCATTTCTTGTTTCCCACTCACCTAAATCTACAATTGCTTTCTTCATGATCACAGCTTCTGTACGTCTTTCCATTATAGAATTAGCTAGTAACCCCATGAAGAATACGATCACTAAAGTGAAAATAAATAAAATCCAGCTTCCGGATTTTCCTTTAAACATAGCTTCCTCCCGCTTTGTTGACTATTTCTTTTCTATTATTTTTTTTAACCACGTTGGTGTTGCGCTATCAATATAAGGCACTTCAGCATTGGGAACAGAAGCCAGGCTTCGTTCTCTTCCGTGAGGAGTAAATCGGTGGCAATCCCAACACTTCTTATTATCTACGCCCTGTAACATATTAGCATTTTGAGCTACAACATCACTATGGCAATGTATACAGTTTTCTTGAACAACAACTTCACCTGCTTTCTTTATCATAATTGCTTCAGGTTCTGTTCGTGTAAGGAAAATTGCGGAATGACGCATTCCATCCATAGCCTTGAAGTAGAGTTTATGTGCAAAATTATCATGCGGCAAATGACAATCAATACAATTTGCAACTTTTTGATGTGAACTACGAGACCAACTTGCATATTGTGTATCCATCACATGACAATTCATGCATGTTTCAGGTTCATTAGATGCGTAGGATGCAAAATTGAAAACATATAAAATGAAAAATCCAAACCCGAAAATTATTCCGGCAAGAATTGGTAAAATTATCTTTTTTCTATCCATATTGTTCCCTCATTTAATTGAGACACCTATCTCATTAACCAGAAGCAGGTGTCAAGAAATTGATAATTTTTATTTAATATAGTGAACTTTACACACCTGAAATTTTTCTCTTTACAGTTTAGATTCAATAAAAACATTTGAGCAAAAAATAGGCTCTCATCATAATTTGAGAGTATGAATATATTTAGGAGTTTGGGTATGGAAATATCTAATAGAAAAACGGAGATTTCTGAGTATGAAAGTTAAAAAGTTGCATCAAGGTTATGATATAAAATTAGTTGGTGAAACCGTAAGAACTATCGAGGCTACTCCATTCCCCAAAAAAGTTGCTGTCAAACCAACTGATTTTGAAGGATTGAAGCCAAAATTACTTATTAAGACTGGTGATGAAGTAAAAGTTGGAACACCATTAGTATTTCATAAAACTAACGAGCAAATAAAAATTATATCTCACGTAAGTGGAAAGATCTCAGAAATAATTCGTGGAGAAAGAAGAGTTATTGAAGCTATTGTTATTGAACCTGATGAAAAGCAGGTTCATGATGATTTGAAGATTGACTCAAATAATCTTACAAAAGAATCAATAATTGAAGCGCTTCTCAATTCAGGATTATTTTTAAACTTTATTCAACGACCTTTCAATAAAATTGCAAATCCATCAGATATTCCGCGTGATATTTTTATTTCAGCAATGGACACAGCACCTTTAGCTGCAGAAGCGGCCTTAATATTACAAGGAAATGAGAATTCCTTTCAAAAAGGTTTAGATATTCTTTCACAATTAACTTCAGGAAAAGTAAGATTATCTTTCAAACCTGAAGATAATGTTTTTGTAGATTTTAAGAACTGCGAATTACACAATTTCAGTGGCAAGCATCCTGCAGGTAATGTTGGAGTTCATATACATCACATTTCACCAATTAAAAATGCACATGATAATGTTTGGAGCTGTTCTGTTCAGGCAGTTATTCAAATTGGTAAATTATTTGAAACCGGTAAAATTAAACCGGAAATTATTGTAAAAGTAGCTGGAAGTGCAGTTGAAAAGAGATATTACTATAAAACAGTAATTGGTGCAGAAGTTTCTTCTTTCCTAGGAAAAGTAGATGAGGATTCCAGAATAATTTCGGGAGATGTGCTCACGGGAAAGAAAATCGAACTAGAAGGGTTTGTTGGCTTCAAAGATAACCTGATCACAGTGATCCCGGAAGCAACAGAACCTGAATTTTTGGGATGGCTAAGCCCAGGATTTTCCAAACGAAGCTGGTGGAAGACTTTTGTAGCGGCTATTATTACACCAAAGAAAAAATACAAAGCAGATACAAATATTGGTGGTGGTAACCGCTCACTAGTTATCAACAGCATTTACGAAGAAGTTGTTCCAATGGATATTTTGCCGAGTTACCTTATTAAAAGCATTTTAGCAGAAGATATTGAGGAAATGGAAGCATTGGGGATTTATGAAGTTGCTGAAGAAGATTTTGCATTATGTGAATACATTTGTCCTTCCAAAACGGAATTTCAACAGATCATTCGAAAAGGTTTAGATCTAATAGAAAAAGAAGGTTAATAATATATGAAATTTTTGTATGATTTTATTCAAAAATTCGGTCCGCTTTTCAAAAAAGGCGGGAAGTTAGAGAAATTATATCCGATCTACGAAATGGGTGAAGGATTTATGTTCGTGCTTCCATACAGAACGAAAACCGGTGCTCATATTCGAGATGCGATAGATATGAAAAGATTTATGATAACAGTTTATGCAGCATTGATCCCAGCATTTATTTTTGGGATTTTCAATGCCGGTTATCAGCATTTTTTGTCAGTTGGAATTATTGCTTCTGTTTGGGATATGATACTGAAAGGTGCAATAATTGTTATTCCGATTTACTTAATAGTTCTTGTAACAGGAGGGGTTTGGGAAGTGCTTTTTGCTGTAATTCGAAAGCATGAAATTAATGAAGGGTTTTTGATAACCAGTTTCCTTATTCCTCTAATTGTTCCTCCAACAATTCCCTGGTGGCAATTGGTAACAGCAACAACTTTTGGAATTGTAATTGGAAAAGAGATCTTTGGTGGCGTTGGAATGAATATTTTCAATCCTGCACTTGTTGCCAGAGCGTTCCTGTTTTTTGCCTTTCCAAAGGCAATGTCAGGAAATTCTGTTTGGACAGTATTTGGTGAGAAAGTGGTCGATACTTACACTTCAGCTACACCACTTGCAGTTATCTCTGATACTGTTTCCGGTTCTGGAGGAGTTATTGAGGTATTAGCAGATAAAGGTTATACATTATGGAATATGTTTCTGGGGATTATCCCAGGAAGTATTGGTGAAACTTCCACATTGATGATTCTATTAGGACTATTTATTTTACTTCTAACAAAAACAGCGAGTTGGAGAATTGTGCTTTCCATCTTTGTTGGAGGATTTGCCATGAGTACACTTCTAAATCAGTTTGCTCCAGATCCAACACATATTTTTGCTCTTCCTGCACATTATCATTTTGTGATGGGTGGATTTGCTTTTGGTGCAGTATTTATGGCAACCGATCCTGTATCATCTTGCGGAACTAACAAAGGTAAATATGTTTTTGGATTTCTCATTGGAGTTCTGGCAATCTTGGTAAGAACCTTAAATCCAGCCTATCCTGAGGGAATGATGCTAGCAATTTTGTTAATGAATACATTTGCACCGTTGATTGATCATTTCGTTGTGCAGGCAAATAAAAAGAGGAGGTTGAAATATGCGTCGCAGTAACCTCTATACTTTCTTCTTCATCACAGTTGTAACTATAATTTGCGCAGGACTTCTATCGACTGCTGCTTATTTACTTAAAGAAAAACAGCAGGTAAACGTAGAAGTTGATATGAAGAAAAATATCTTAAAAGCAGTAAAATTAATTGGAAATGAAAAGATCTCACAGCAGGAAGTTCTTGATTCATATAATAACAATATAGAGAGTTATGTTGTTGATAATTTGGGTGAAATAATTGAATTATCAGATGGAATTTCAGTTGAGGATATCGATCCTGAAAAAGAAGATACAAAACCATTAAATGAAAGGATGTATCCGATATATGTAAAAAGGGAAGGATCAAAAATCTCTGCTTACTGCATTCCGATAATTGGAAAAGGATTGTGGAGCACAATGTATGGTTATTTAGCTTTAGAACCAAATTTAAACACAATTATGGGAATTACTTTTTATAAACAGGGAGAAACTCCGGGACTCGGTTCGGAAGTTGAATCCGAAGGTTTCCAAAATAAATTTGTAGGAAAAGAGGTCTGGAAGAGTGATAATCTTGTTTCAATAAAAATCTTAAAATTGGAACCCGCATCAGATTCACCAAACATAAAACATGAAATTGCCGGGATTTCCGGAGCTACAAAAACTTGTGAAGGCGTGATGGACCTTCTACTGAAAGACCTTTTGAAGTACGAAAAATATTTTAGAAAAATTCGAAATGAAAATGTAATTGAGGAGGTTGTGACTGATGTCAAATAAGAAAACTTTTTTCGAACCGATCGTTCACAATAATCCTGTTACTATTCAAATCTTAGGAATATGTTCTGCATTAGCGGTTACGACCCAATTAAAACCATCTTTAGTTATGGGTATTGCAGTAACAATTATTATTGCACTTTCAAATCTGGTTGTTTCTCTGATTCGTTCGTTTATTCCAAAAAATATTAGAATCATTGTGGAGATGACAGTAATAGCTACGATGGTAATTTTGGTTGATCAAATCTTACGAGCATATCTTTTTGATGTTTCCAAACAGCTCTCAGTTTTTGTGGGACTGATAATTACCAACTGTATTGTTCTTGGACGTTTAGAAGGTTTTGCTCTCACAAATAAACCAGTTCCTTCGATATTAGATGGTTTTGGAAATGGAATTGGATATTCATTGATATTGGTGGCAGTTGGTGCAACCAGAGAGATTTTCGGTGCGGGAACACTGCTTGGATTCCAAGTAATTCCACAATCCCTATATGATGTTGGATATGTAAATAATGGATTGATGGTTTTGGCTCCGGGAGCTTTTTTCTTACTGGGTTTAATTGTTTGGCTTCAGCGAGCAGTTACCGGACATTATGAGGAAGAATAATGAATTTTGATTCACCTGAAGAAATGATGTTAATTAAAAGGGAAAATAAATTATGATGGAAATGTTTAGTTTAGGTATTAAATCGGTTTTTGTAGAGAATATTCTACTGGCTTATTTTTTGGGAATGTGCTCATATCTGGCGGTTTCCAAGAAAGTAAATACGGCAATCGGTTTGGGATTTGCAGTGATCTTTGTAATGGCGATCACAACACCTGTGAACTGGATCGTTCACGAATATCTGCTCAAAGCCGGAGCACTCTCATGGTTAAGTCCGAAGTTCAATACCGTTGACTTGAGTTTTTTGAATTACATAGCTTTTATTGCAACGATAGCAGCGATGGTTCAGATTGCCGAAATGGCAATTGAGAAGATCTCCATGAAACTGTATGTGGCTTTAGGAATATTCTTGCCGCTAATTACAGTGAATTGTGCAATTCTTGGTGTATCTTTATTTATGATAGAACGGAAATATACTTTGGGACAATCTACAGTTTTTGGAATTTCATCGGGAGTTGGTTGGATGCTAGCAATTATCTCAATGGCTGCTATCCGAGAGAAACTAAAGTACTCAAACATTCCAAAACCATTACGCGGACTTGGAATTACGATGCTACTAACCGGCCTTATCGCAATGGCATTTATGACCTTCTCGGGCATAGATATTTAGGTTTGATGATATGTTTGCAATAATTGCTGGGATGGTTGTATTTGCACTTTTCATAGGAATCATGGGATTTGCTTTTATCATGAAGAAAAATATAAAAAGAAAAGTTACTTGTAACGGTGGTTGTTCCGTTTGCAAGCATTAATAATCGGAGAATAAATGTTAATAATAATCAGCGGAATTGCAATGATTGTTGCGATTATTATCGCTCTAACTATTACTATAGTTATTTCTGAAAAATTTCTAGTTAAACATGGGAATGTAAAACTAGTTATAAATGATGACAAAGAAAATGCTTTGAATGTTGAAACTGGTGGAACTCTATTAAGCACGCTTACTGAAAATGAAATTCTCATTCCTTCTGCATGTGGTGGTGGTGGAACCTGCGGTTATTGCACATGTCAGGTAACTTCCGGTGGGGGAGATCTGCTTCCTACAGAAGAAGGTTTTATAAATAGGAAGAAGGCTAAAGATCATTGGCGTCTTGCCTGTCAGGTGAAAGTTCGGGAAGATATGGAAATTAAAGTTCCCGATGAAGTATTCTCTACCAAAAAATGGGAATGCGAAGTTGTCTCTAATGATAATGTTGCTACTTTCATAAAAGAATTCATTGTCAAGCTTCCAGATGGTGAAGAATTAGATTTCAAACCAGGTGGTTATATCCAGATTGAAATTCCAAAATATCATTTGAATTCTGGTAAAGATTATGATGTTGAAGATATTTATCGTGATGACTGGGATAAAATTAAAGCTTTTGATTTAATTACAAAAAATAGTGAAAAAGTTATTCGTGCTTACTCAATGGCAAATTATCCTGCTGAGGGTGATATTGTAATGCTGAATGTTCGTATAGCAACTCCACCCTGGGATCGTAAAAAGGACAGGTTTAAAAAAGTGCCTTCTGGAATTTCATCATCATTTATTTTTAGTAAGAAAGCTGGAGACAAGGTTACAGTTTCTGGTCCTTATGGTGAATTCTTCATTAATGAATCTGAAAGTGAAATGATGTATATTGGTGGCGGAGCTGGAATGGCTCCTATGCGTTCACATATCATGCATTTATTCCATACACTTAAAACAAAACGTAAAGTTACTTTCTGGTATGGAGCACGCAGCTGTAGAGAGATATTCTACGAAGAAGATTTTCGTGCGATCGAAAAAGAATTTCCAAATTTCACTTTTAATATTGCACTCTCCGAAGCACTTCCGGGAGATAAATGGGGTGGAATGACAGGATTCATTCATCAAGCTGTATTTGATCATTATCTGAAAGATCATGAAGAACCAGAAGAAATTGAGTATTACCTTTGTGGTCCTGGAGTTATGATGACAGCAATAGATAAAATGCTTACAAATCTTGGAGTAGAAAAAGAGATGATCCGTTATGATGAATTTTGATATAAGAGGAAGAATTGAATAATATAAAATTATGGGCAAAAGCAGTTAGAGCACCTTTTTTTACAGCTTCTGTGATTTCGGTGATCTTAGGTGGAATTATAGCATGGAATATTACAGAGCAATTTCATCTCCTGAATTTTGTGCTGACAACAATTGGCGTTATCTTAATTCATGCAGGAACAAACTTAGTTAATGATTATTTTGATCACAAATCAAACTTAGATGAAACAAATGTAAATCACACGCCTTTTAGTGGTGGATCTCGCGTTATTCAAGATAATGAGATCTTGCCAAAAACTATGTTAATAGTAGGTTTAGGAACTTTTATTTTTGCAGCGATCATTGGCTTTTATTTGAATGCTGTAACAAGTGGGAACGTGATCTTATATATTGGAATTGCAGGTTTTTTTATTGGATATTTCTATACTGCAAAACCTTTGAAACTTGGATATACTGCACTTGGTGAGTTAATTACTTTTATTGCTTGCGGGCCACTTGTAGTTTATGGATCTTATTATGTAATTGCACAAGCACATACAATTCAACCGTTGTTTGCTTCAGTCCCTGTTGGACTTTTAGTCGGACTCATATTATATATCAATGAATTTCAAGATCATGAAGCAGACAAAAAAATAGGCAAGAGGACAATAGTTGTTGTATTAGGTAAAACAAAAGCAATAAAACTTTATTATGTCTTTCTTGTCTTTAATTATGTATGGGTTATTGTTGGAATAATATTAGGCTTACTGCCAGTATACACAGCCGTGATCTTGCTAACTTTGCCATTATGTATTAAAGCAATTAATGTAGCTCGTGTTAATTATGATAAGATCAAAGAACTTCAACCTGCAAATGCATCAACAATTGGCTTGCATCTAGTTTTTGGGATTCTTCTAAGCTTGGGTTTTGTATTGGATAAACTAATATGAGAAGTGATGCAAATGTTTGGTTAGAAAACATTTTTACATTCCTACAAAAAGAACTTTCTTCATTGGAAATAGAACTCAAGAAAAGACTGCTTTCTGTAACTGATAATAAAATTGATCTTCATAATGTATTCAATTATTTTTTTGATATACGTGGTAAAAGATTACGTCCAATTTTGGTTCTACTTACTACCGGTCTTGTTAGGTCAGAAACTTCCAATAATACAACAAATGATAATGAAATTAAACTTGCTGCAGCACTTGAACTAATTCACAATTCTTCCCTGATCCACGATGACATTGTTGATGAATCTTCTCACCGTAGAGGTCAGGTAACTATGAATCACAAATTCAATAATAGAATTGCGGTTCTGGCAGGCGACCTTATTTATTCACACGCTTTTTTAATTATGAATGAACTTAAAATTCCACTACTTTCTGGTATCTTATCTGAGTGTGTAGAAAAGATGTGCCAAAGCGAGATCAAAGAGATAATATCACCCTTTGCGAATTATAATGAGTACATAGCATATCTTGATGCAAAAACAGCAGAACTAATGAGTGCGTGCTGCAAAAGTGGTGCTATAATTGCCAATGCAGATGAAGATGTGATATCAACATTAGGTGAGTTTGGAACTAATTTTGGAATTGCATATCAATTAACTGATGACTTTATGGATGATGAGCAACCTGAAAATTTTGATGTAAACATACTTTTGCAAGCAAAGATCTACTGCGAAAAAGCCAAAAAGAATTTAGAGAATTTTAAGAATAACGAATATAAAAAACATCTATTATATTTAATTAAATACATTTTAGACAAACCAAACCAAAAACTACAAAAACTTCAAGATAGTTGCATTTAAATAAAAAAGAATTTTATTCTTGACTAGAAAATGTCATAATTCCAAATTTGTAATCGTTACAATTAAGGAATTGTAACAAAGGAGTAAAAATGAATAGCATTATCGATATTTTGAAAGAGAATGATATTGCGCCATCAATGCAGCGGATTAAGATATTAGAATATCTCAAAAGCTATAAAACACATCCCACAGCAGATATGATATATCAAGCACTAGCTGATGAAATGCCAACTTTATCTAAAACTACCGTTTACAATACATTAAAAACTTTTGCTGAAAAAGGAATTCTGGTTGCACTTTCTCTATTTGAAAATGAAGTCCGTTATGAATATAATACTGAACCGCATATTCACTTCAAATGTACTAAATGTAATAATATTTATGATTTAGATAAAGCTTATGACAGGTATGATGAAAATATGATCGATGGGCATAAAGTTAATGAACACCATGTAAATCTAAGAGGTGTTTGTAAAGAATGTTTAGATGAGACCAAAGGCTAGAATTATGCCCGAATTACCTGAAGTGCAAACAATTATAAACGGACTAAACAAAAAAGTTCTTGAAAAGGAAATTCAAGAGATTGTTGAGTTGCGTTCGGGTACAGTATTATGGCAATTCCCTGTTACAAGTTTGGGAAAAGTTGAATCTATCTCTAGAAGAGGTAAATATATAATATTACAAACTACCTTACACTTTAAACTTATAATTCATCTTAGAATGACAGGAAAAATAATATTTGAGAATGATTTGGGTAAGACTTCTTCATACTCAAGAGCAGAGATTATATTTTCAGATAGAACCAAACTGATATTTGATGATGTTCGCACATTTGGAAAGATTGAAATTATGAAGAAAGATGATGATGTACCAGCATTGCAAAACTTAGGTGTCGAACCCTTATCAGATGAATTTAACGCAGAACATTTATTAAATAAACTAAGTAATAGAAAAGCTCCTATTAAGAATGTTCTACTTGATCAATCGGTTATAGCTGGACTTGGGAATATATATGTTGCAGAGATCCTATTCAGAGCAAAGATCCATCCTGTTATTTCTGCTAACAAAATTAAAATGGTGAGTTTAAAAAAGATCGTGTTAGAAACCAAGAGTGTTTTAAAAGATGCACTAAAGCACAATGGAACAACAATATCAGATTATAGAAGTGTAGAAGATAAAACCGGAGAATATCAAAACTTCTTGAAAGTATATGGGAAAAAAACATGCGAATGTGGTAAAGAAATTAGCAAAATACAACAGGCTGGCAGAAGTACATACTTTTGTAATAATTGCCAAATTTAGGAGATTAAATGGAAAATAGTAAATCAATAATAGATCTAAAAAAAGAGCAGCAAGCTACTTTAGAAAGACCAAGATATAAATATTCATTAGCTGCTAAAATATTCTTTAACTTGATGGATGTTGTAACAGGAAAAAAAATAACTCTATCTAAAGTTAAACTAATCGAAACTTTAGCGAGCATTCCGTATAGATCTTGGGAGATTAGGCAATATTCTAGATTGACACGGTTTTATAATAAAAATGAACTTGTAAATAGAGCTGTTAAAATTATGGAGTGGGGAAGAGAAGCACAGGATAATGAATATTGGCATTTATTAATCGTTAACGAAAAAATGAAAGAAGATAATCTTAATAATGCTTGGTATTTAAAACAACCGATTCCTTTTCTAATGGTTTGTTCATATATCTTTTTTTCAAGAACTCTAGCATTCTTCAATATTTCAAGAGCATTTTTATTTAATGCAGAATTTGAAGATCACGCTGAGCACGTATATGCAAAATTTGTTGAAGATCATCCTGAATGGGATAAGCAAGATGTAAAAACTACAAACTTGAAAGAATACGGTGAATACAAAACTTGGGGAGATTTTTTCAGACGTATTGGCTTAGATGAAAGAGATCATATGAATTTCAGCTTCTATTTCTACGGAAAGTCAGAAAACGTTGTTAAATATAATGGGATGCCGGAATTTCCTAAAATTAGTTAATATAAAAATAAAATAAAGCAGATTTGGTGATAGCATAAGATACTGAATCGGGGAAGAAGAATGAAAGCAGTTGAAATCAAAAAAGGAATTTACTGGGTTGGAGGAATTGATTGGGATCTAAGAAATTTTCATGGATATCTAACTCAACGAGGATCAACTTATAACTCCTATTTGATTATTGATGAAAAGGTTACACTAATTGATAATGTGAAATATCATTTAGCAGATGAACTGATTAAAAGAATTTCACAGATTATTGACCCATCAAAAATTGATTACATTGTTCAGAATCATATTGAGATGGACCATACAGGTTCACTTCCAATTATTATGGAAAAATGCAGCAATGCAAAGGTTGTGGCTTCTCCAAAAGGGATAGAGGGAATTCAGATGCACTTTCATAAATCATGGGATTATATGGAGGTAAGATCTGGAGATATTCTTAATTTAGGAGAACGAAAACTACATTTTGTACAAACTCCAATGGTTCACTGGCCAGATAACATGGTTACTTATTGCCCCGAGGAAAAGCTATTATTTTCTAACGATGCTTTTGGGCAACACCTTGCTTCGTCAGAACGTTTTGATGACGAATTTCCATTTCATATTATGATGCATGAAGCTGCTAAATATTATGCAAATATTGTTCTTCCTTACGGTCGTCAGGTACAGAAAGCTCTGGAGATTGTTGGAGGTTTAGATATAGATACGATCTGCCCAAGTCATGGTCTTATCATTCGTAAATATATCCCCGAAATCTTAGAGAAATACAAAGAATGGTCAGCAAATAAAATTGATAAGAAAGCGCTTATAATTTATGATACAATGTGGAAATCTACAGAGAAAATAGCTCACTCTATACAAGCATCTTTCGAAGCAAAAAATTATCAAACTCGATTGATCAACCTGCAGTACACACATATTTCTGATATTATGACCGAGATCTTAACTGCAAAATATATTTGCATTGGTTCTCCAACTTTGAATAATAATATTTTACCTACAGTTGCCTCTTTCTTAACATATTTGAAGGGGCTTGCACCTAAAGGAAGAGTTGGATTGGCCTTTGGTTCCTACGGCTGGGGCGGACAAAGTGTGGGTACAATAGAAAAAGAACTTGAATCTTGTGGATTTGAAATGCTGGATCAGATTAAATTACAATATGTTCCAGATCAAGAAACATTAAACGAAAAAGAAAAACAATTAATAGATCAAATAAAATAGGAGTAAAAAATGACTTTAGCAAAAACTTTCGATATCGATATTAATAGAAAATCATTACTTATGTTGCTTGTTCTTGGAATATTACCAAACCTAATTGGAGCAATTAATCTCCCTACAATTTGGGGATTTAAGATTCATCTCTTCCAAATAGTGATCTTTGTTTCAGCTGCAGTTTATGGTCCGGTTGGTGGCATGATTTCCGGTGGATTGGGTAGCACTTATACAGCAATGATGTTAGGAAATCCTTACATTATTATTGGTAATATAATTCTTGGAACATTTACAGGAATTCTGTTTAGAAAGGGATTTAATATTACTCTAGCTGTAATTGTTGCATATTTAATTCAATTACCATTTTTGTGGATCACCAATGTTTATCTTGTTAAAATGCCGAGTGCATTAGTTACAAAAATTGTTATTGCATTGTTAGTAAGTAATATCTTCTGGGCTGTTATTGCAAAATTCTCATACCCAAAGATCAAAGAGTGGGTAGAATGAATTCTGTAATTTGGGATAAATATATTCATCTTTTAAACGAGATCCAGTTTGAGGATTTTGATTTTATAGTTGCTATTGGTAACGGTGGAATCATTCCTGCTGCTTTTATACAAAAGAAGTTGAATATTCCAATGAAGATCATTAAAATAAACTATCGAGATCCAAGCCACAAGCCAAAATACGATGACGCAGTTTTATTGGAAGAGAAAGATTTTCCAATAAAAAATAAAAAGATCCTTTTAGTGGATGATGTTTCTAGAACTGGAAAGACTTTAAAAAAGGCAAAAGAATATCTAAATGGAAATACAATAAAAACATTTACGATCAATGGTGAGGGTGATTATAGCTTTTATAATCAGGAAGAATGTTTGCTAATGCCATGGACAAGTATTTCACATAATTAAGGAGAAAACATGATTTCACAAAAATTACAAGATGCAATAAATGACCAGATAAATAAGGAAATGTACTCAGAATATTATTATCTTTCAATGGCTTCATATTTCAATTCAATTGGATTAAATGGATTCGAGAATTTCTTTCTTGTTCAGGTAGAAGAGGAACGTTTTCACTCAATGAAAATGTATAGCTTCCTAAATGAGAAAGGTGGAAGAGTTATACTAAAAGCTATAGATGAGCCTGTAACAGAATATAAATCTGCACTAGAAGTTTTTAAGTTAGCTTATGAGCATGAAAAATTTGTTTCAAAATGTATCAATGATCTTATGGATGTTGCAATTGAAGTAAAAGATCATGCTGCAAAAAGTTTCTTGAACTGGTTTGTAGATGAACAGGTTGAAGAAGAAGCAACAATGGATTCAATTTTAAATAAATTGAAGTTGATAAATGGTGATGGAATGGGATTGTTGATGCTTGATAAAGAATTAAGTATTCGCACTTTTACTCCACCCGTAAAATAATTATCTTGGAGGGAATTATGACACAATTAAGAGAATTGTATTACTGCGAAAAATGTGGTAATGTTGTAGAAATTGTAAATGAGGGAGCTCCAGCATTAGTTTGCTGTGGAATCCCAATGGTTAAATTGGAAGCACAAACAGAAGATGCTTCCACAGAAAAACATGTTCCTTATTTGGAAGAAAAAGATGGTGGAGTTTTGGTTAAAGTTGGCCAGAATATTGCACATCCAATGTTGGAAAATCATTACATCAAGTTTATTGAAGTTCAAACTGGATGCAGAATATTTCGCAAGGAACTAAAACCTGATGATGCACCGGAAGCGTTCTTCCCTATTAAGAAAGAAGATGTTATCGAAGTTCGTGAATGGTGTAACTTACACGGATTGTGGAAAAGTTAAGAATAGCATAAAATGGGGGAATTAAAAATGGATTTAAAAGGAACTAAAACAGAGAAAAATCTTTGGGATGCTTTTGCTGGTGAATCACAAGCCCGAAATAAATATACATATTTTGCAAAAGTAGCTAAAAAAGAAGGCTATGAACAGATTGCTAAATTGTTTTTAGAGACTGCAGATAATGAGATGGAGCATGCCAAGCTTCACTTCAAGGCTCTTGGTGAGATTGGAGACACAATTAAAAATTTAAAAGCTGCTGCCGGTGGGGAAAATTATGAGTGGACAGAGATGTATCCAAACATGGCAAAAGATGCTAGAGAAGAAGGATTCAATGAAATCGCTAAAATGTTCGAAGGAATTGCTAATATAGAAAAGGAACATGAAGAGCGCTACAAAAAACTATTAGCCAATATTGAAGATGGATCGGTCTTTATAAAAGATGGAAAAGTATATTGGAAGTGTTTAAAGTGTGGTCATATTCATGAAGGAATTGAAGCACCAAAAGTGTGTCCTGTATGCAAGCATCCACAGGCATATTTTGAAGTGCATAAGAAAAATTACTAGAAAACCAAAGAAAATAGGAGAAGAAAAAATGAAAAAGAAATGGATTTGTACAGTATGTGGTTATGTTCACGAAGGTGAAAATCCACCTGAAAAATGTCCAACATGTGGAGCTCCAGCAGAAAAATTTAATTTGCAGGAAGGAGAATTGGTTTGGGCAGATGAACACGTGATTGGTGTTGCTAAAGATTTAGATGAGAGAGTTGTGGAAGGTTTAAAACTTAATTTTGCAGGTGAATGTACAGAAGTTGGAATGTATCTGGCGATGAGCCGTCAGGCAGATCGTGAAGGATATCCAGAAGTAGCTGAAGCTTATAAAAGAATAGCTTGGGAAGAAGCTGAACATGCTTCTAAATTTGCTGAACTTTTAGGTGAAGTGGTTACAGCAGATACAAAGAAAAACCTTGAAATGAGAGTTGAAGCTGAATATGGTGCAACACAGGGTAAGAAAGACCTAGCTACACTTGCTAAGCAGCTTGGTTATGATGCAGTTCATGATACTGTTCATGAAATGTGTAAAGATGAGGCACGTCACGGCAAAGCCTTTTTAGGTTTATTGAATAGATACTTTAAGTAATATTTAATCAAGGAGAATAAAATGCAAAAATATGTATGCGACGTATGTGGTTGGGTTTATGATCCAGCAGAAAATGATAATGTGAAGTTCGAGGATCTGCCTGAAGATTGGGTATGTCCCGAATGTGGTGTTGGAACTGACATGTTTAGTCCAGTTGACTAAACTAAAAAGCAGGGCAGATTATTATTATCTGTCCTGCTTATTTCTTAGCATTAAACTAATAAAAAATATTATATAAAAAATAAATTCAGGAGATATCATGACTAAAGAAAAATTTGATGAAGTGATTGATTATGCAATTAGTGGTGAAAAAGAAGCAGTAAAGTTTTACCAAGAATTACAACAGAGAACAAAATTTCAAGCACAGAAAGTAATGCTTAAAGAATTTGAGAATATGGAAAAAGGCCATGTGGTGATCTTAGAGAACATCAGAAAAAAAGGAATTAAGAATATTAGAGTAAAAGAAGTTGCAAATCTAAACATAAGTGAATATATTGTAGATGTAAAGCCTTATGATGATATGACATATCAAGATATTTTAATTATTGCAATGAAAAAAGAAGAACAGGCACAAAAACTATATGCAAATATGGCAGGTTCTTTACCTGGAACAGAACTTGAGACACTTTTTCTTAAATTAGCATCAGAAGAAGCGGATCATAAATTACAATTTGAAACTCTTTATGACGAACATGTATTAAAGGAAAACTAATATAATATTTGTGGAGGAATTATGGTAGATTTAAAAACCATATATATGGGACTCGAACTAAAAAATCCCATTATTGTTGGTTCATGTGGATTAACTGGCAAACTAGATTCGATAAAACAGTTGGCTGAAGCTGGTGCTTCTGCAGTTGTTTTAAAATCATTATTCGAAGAGCAGATAATGATGGAAGTGAACAAAAATATGGATGGTTATAATCCAGTTCACGGTCATACCGAAATGTACGATTATCAAAAATACTTTGAAAAACAACATCTGTTAGAAAATTATCTGCAATTAATCAAAGATGCAAAACAAGCTATAGATATTCCAATTATTGCCAGTATAAACTGTATGAGTTCTGCAGATTGGACAGGATTTGCAAAAGACATTGAACATGCTGGTGCCGATGCCCTTGAACTTAATATCTTCTTACTTCCTTCCAATCCTAAAATGGAAGGTAAAGATAATGAGAATGTATATTTTGATATCATTAAGAAAGTTACTGCTGAAGTTTCTATGCCTATCTCAATAAAAATAAGCCATTATTTCGATAATCTGGCAAATACATTACAAAGATTTTCTAAAACGAACATTGAAGGAATGGTGTTATTTAATAGATTCTATAACACAGATATTGATATAGAAAAAGAAGAGCTAATTGCTGGTAATATTTTCAGTACAGCAGATGACATGTCTAACTCTTTACGTTGGATCGGGATTATGAGTGATCTGGTGGATTGTGACTTATGTGCAACAACTGGAATTCACAATGGAACAGATGTGATCAAGTTTCTTCTTGCAGGAGCTTCAAGTGTGCAGATGGTTTCATCAATTTACAATAATTCACCAAAAATAATAGAAAAATCTTTAGATGAAATCAGCGACTGGATGCAGAAGCACAATTACGAATCAATTGAAAAATTCAAAGGGAAATTGAGTAAAACCTCAGATATGAATAATGCATTTTATGAACGAGTTCAATTTATGAAGTATTCTAGTACAAAAAAGAAGTAAAAAACTAAAGAAAATTTTAGAAAAAATATAATCTAGAGTTTTCTTGATTTAAAGATAAAGCAGGAGAATTCTATGTTATCTGATAATCCCAAACTTTTAGGTAAACCGAAAGATTTTCTGGTTACAGTTCGCAGAATTTTGATAACCTCTGGAGCAGGATTCTTAATTCCAATAACTGGTGATATTATGAGAATGCCGGGGCTTCCAAAAACACCCTCTGCATTGCAAATATATATTGATGAGAATGGTGAGATTAGTGGACTTTTTTAGCGGTAACCTTTTGGTGGATTAGATTGTTAGATAACAAATACAATAAGCTAAAAAATTTGTTATAGATCCTTTCAACGTTAAATATGAAGGAGTTAATATGAGTTTTTATGAGAAAAATGACATTGTAGAAATGGCTGTGAAAATGGAACAGAATGGTTATACATTCTACGATAATGCCTTGCAAAGAAATGATTTGGATGATGAAACAAGATCTATTTTAACAATATTGAGAGATGATGAGAAGGAACATGAAAATATTTTCAAGGCACTCAGAAACAAGATAGATCAAACAGAGTTAGAACAAAATTCCAACTGGGAAGAAGCTCAATTTTATATGGAATCAATAGTAAAAACACATGTATTTTATGAACCGAGTAACGCAATTCAAATGGCTAAGAATGCAGAGAATACAGCTGATTTAATAACATATGCAATACAATTTGAAAAAGATACTATTATCTTTTTTTTCTCACTTAAAAAGTATGTGAAGAACCATAAAACAGAAAAAATATTGGATACAATTATTAATGAAGAGTTCAAACATATTAGAAAGCTTCAAGATCTCATTTAGTTTTCGTCTTAAACAATTTTATCTTCAGATTTAAATTGAGGATAAGCAAATAAATTTTTTAGCCTACAAATTTTCAGAGAATAAGGAGTTGTAATAATGAACTTAGATGCATTGTTTAACATCAGTTATGGTTTGTTTGTGGTTAGTTCAAAATTAGATGAGAAGTTTAACGCTCAACTTGCAAATACTGTGTTTCAGATAACTTCCAACCCATCTACTATTGCTATTAGTATTTCCAAAAATAACTACACTCACGAATTTATTGAAATCAGTAACGTTTTTACGGTATCAATTATTTCTGATAAATGGACGTTAATGGAGATCGGAAAATTTGGATTTAGAAGTGGAAGAGAAATTAATAAATTTGCAGAATGTAATTACAAAATTGGAAAGAATGGAGCTCCAATAATCTTAAATAAAACTGTTGGGTATCTTGAATGTAAAATAATTAATAGTTTAGATGCCGGAACTCACACCGTTTTTTTGGGAGAAGTTACCGATGCTGATACTATTTCGGATCTAAATCCAATGACTTATGATTATTATCATAAAGTTATAAAAGGTAAGGTTCCACCTAATGCTCCAACATATCGAGCAACCATAAACTAAAAATGCTTAAATATTTATATCTAGCTTATAGTATAATGCAAGCAATGATAACAACTTATGCACAATATTATTTATTGACAGAATTATTTTAGATTTAAGATTCTTTTGTAATATAAATGTTTAGTAATAATATAGTAAATCGTTATTCTTAAAATTTAGGATTATTAAATGGATAAACAGATTATTTTTGCAATGACTGGTGAAATTAAAACAGGTGATAAAAATTCAATTCTAAAATCTGGCCCAATTGGCTCTTGCATAGTAATAACAGCCTACAATCATCATAACCAAATTGCTGTAATGTCACATATTATGCTCCCAGGGGTTGCTCCTGCAAAAGAGAATACAAAAAAAACAAGATATGCTGTAAATGCAATTACTGAACTTATAACATTATATAAATTAGACAGATCAAGTGAAGAGATAATTGCAGTTTGTATTGCGGGTGGAGCAAACGTATTACAAAAAACTGATGATTGTATAGGACAAAATGTCATTGATTCTATAGAGGAAATTTTAAAAAACAAAGAGATAAAAGTGGTAGCAAGGTCTTTGGGTGGAACACAAAGAAGAAGTGTTTCATTTGATGTAGAAACCGGAAATGTGCATTGTTCAATTGGTGATGGAGCAGATGAGTTCTTTTGGAATTTCAGTGGGTGAGCTGTTTCAGGTAAGATAGGGGTAGAAGATGAAAAATATTGTTAATACCAAAGAACAATTTCTAAATGAAATAAGCATTTTACAAACCGAAATTACAGAATTGAAAAAGTGAATATACTCATGGATTCTGCGATTCCAATAGGCTTAATAATTAATGAGCTATATTCAACAATTTTCAAGCATGCTTTTCCTAATAAAAACTAGGTAAAATATCAGTCAAAGGGTGAGGTCAATATAGATTCTGCCAATGGGTTAATGTGGCATATAAAACTCAAGGATGATCAATATAAAGAGAGAGTATAATAAATTTAAGTATTGAAATGGAGATAATATGGAAGAAAAAGTTAAAGTATTAATAGTTGAAGATGAGGTGCTGATAGCACAATGGCTAACAGCAGAGATGCAAGACCTAGGATATAATGTTCTTGATTTTGTAACTTCCGGTGAAGAGGCTATAGTAATTGCTAAGAATCAAAAACCGGATGTATTGCTTCTGGATATTAATTTATCTGGTTATATTGATGGAATTGATGCTGCCGAGAAAATAGCAGAAACTCTGGATATTCCAATAATATTTATGACTGGATATAATGAGGCTAAAATTTTTGAGCGAGCTCAAATGATGAAGCCGGTTGCATATCTGGAAAAACCGATTGATATGCATAATATAAAGCCTGTTATAGAATCAATTATAAAGAAGAAAAAGTAAGGAAATTATGGATTTTGAGAAATTAAAACAGGATAAATTTTCCTTCGTATATATAACAACTAAAAGTTGTAATGTTTGTAAGGTGTTTCAACCAAAACTTAGGGAACTTGCAAAGAAATATAAGGAATCGAAATTTCACCATATAGAATTAGATGATAAAGGTGAAGCAGCCGGTTTTTTTATGGCCTTCTCTGTTCCTACTTTTCTTGTATATTCAGAGGGACAAGAGCTTATACGTACTGCGCGTCACCTTAATATTGAAGAAATAGAAACAAAATTAAATAGATATCATCAAATGATATTTTCATAAAAGGATATAAAAAAAAATGAAACAATTTGTACTATTATTATTTGTAACAATTATTGCACTCATGCCAGTTTTTAGCCAAGAATACATGATCATCGACACAAAAACCAATGAAGAAATAATACTTAGAGAAATGGCAGAGCGGCTTGGAAATTATGATGCGATCTTTTTTGGAGAGTTTCACGAGAATAAAATTTTGCATTCATTAGAAATTGAATTATTAAAGATGTTTCACAATAATAACAAAAATCTTATAATCTCTATGGAAATGTTTGAGCGAGATGTACAGCCTATATTAGATAATTATTTAAGTGGAGAAATTACAGAAGAAGATTTTCTGGCAAATTCACGTCCATGGCCAAATTACGAAGCAGATTATAAACCGATAATTGAATTTGCCAAAGATAATAAGCTTGTAGTTGTTGCTGCAAATATTCCACGCAGATATGCCAATATGATAAGTAGAAATGGATTGAATGCACTTGATTCATTATCTGTAGAAGAGAAAAAATTTATTACAAAAGAACATATAGTTTTTGCAGACGAATATAAAACCCGCTTTATAAAAACCATGAAGAGTAATATGGAACACAGTAGTAAAATGCCAAAAAAAATGAAGATGAACTTTGAGCTGATTTATGCTGCTCAATGCATAAAAGATGATACAATGGCAGAATCGATATTAAATTATCATCGGATTCCTCCACGAAGAAAGGTTATACATTTTAACGGTGATTTTCATAGTGGGAAACATCTGGGAACAGCTCAGAAAATTCAAGTATTAGAACCAATGCTAAAAGTAGCAGTTATTTCTCCATTGGGCTGTGAAGGAGAATTTGTTTGGGAAGATGAAGATTTATTAGAGGGTGAGTTTCTTATTCTGTTTAAAGAAATACCTAAAGAAGAAGAATCTGAAGATGAGGTGGCTGAAGAAGTCAAAGAAGTTCAAGAAGAAAAAAATATTGAGAAAGAAACATTAGAGGAAAATAACCTTTAAAACTTTAAACACTGAAAGAGCCTCTTTCAAGAATTCTCACAATTGTCAGTTTTAAGGTTCTTAAATTTATTGGTAACCTTAAAAGTAATAAGTAGGAAGAAGTTGTGAGAGAAACCTTTTCAAGGTTTATAAATAAGTAGGAGAAAAAATGAAAAACTATTTTGTTTTGTTATTTTTATTAATGCTAATATCTTCGGGATGTTCTTATTTTAAACCGGCAGGTTTAACTGAATTTGATTTTAACAAAGATAAAGAAACCGAAAATAGTAACTTCAATAATATGCATAAAATGTTTATGGAATTAGATTCTTCAGAAACAGAAGATTACTATTTTGTTGTTATTGGTGATTCTAGAAACATGGTTCGTTCGGATGACTTAAGCGGTTTTAATTTTGTGGCAAAGCAGATAATTTATGCAAAAGATAATGACGGATATATTTATGATAAAATAAAATTTATAATGCACATGGGAGACATAGTTTATGACGGTGTAGCAAAGTATCAATGGGATAACATAAAGAAAGCTTTTTCTAATAAAGATTACTATGAAAACAACTACCCTTATATTAAATTATTAGCACGTCAAAAACCAGTTTTCCCAGTTTTGGGAAATCATGAGATCATGAAGTTCAAGTTTAAGCCAGAGACTAAATATAAAAATTTAGCCAGTGTGAATAAGGGTTTGCAGAATTTTAACGATTTCTTTAATTGGGAAGAATTCATGGCAGATTCCAATATTCTCTACTCAATCCCATCGGAACTTCCAATAGATACATTTACCAAATTATGCAATAAAATTGGGGCTAATGAAAGCGATGTGATGAATAAGCACTATGTTCTTCTTGAAGATAATTTGTATCATTTAAAAATTTATCAGGATTTTATTGAAGAATTAAAGAACACAAAACCTCAAATTGCAATAATAGGAAATTATTTAGATGAGAATAAAAAGTTAGAAGTGATAAGTGATCTCTATCCTATCTATAACAAATTAGATTACAATGTACTTCCTGCAATCAGTTCAGATAACATGATATGTTATGCTTTCGAAATCCAAGATCAGATATATTTTATTATGGATTCAATGTCACGTGGTTGGCATTACAATACTTTTACACAATTAAAAGAGGGATTATTTCCAAAAAAACAAGATCAGCATGATTTGAATCTATTCTCTAAGAGTGATCTGAATGGGCAATATGAATTTTATAAAGCACTAAAAGAATATGCAGATAAACATGAAAAAATAATAGTTCCCTTTATGCATCATTCAGCTATAAACAGTGTTAATGATATTGATGGAAGTGGAATTCAATACAATCTTAAACTTATGCTCGGGGTAGATTATGATGATAAAATCAAGAATTCAACAGAATTTTACAAATCTATAAGTGATAATACATTCTTTGATGAATTATTATTTCCAGACGTTCAGGGTGAAGAATTTAATTATTTCACATCGTGTGTTCATTATTATCAGGGGATAGAATTTAATACTTATAATAATGATATCCTTCAAAATAAGATCAATTGGTATATAACCGGCGGAGGCGGTGGTGAGCTAGAAACCAGCCACGATGATAATGTTATGTATAAAACAGTAGATCTGCTTAATAGAAGGTTATTAGATACTTACAGTGTCAGAAATAATGAAGGTGATAGAACATTGGTAAACCCTGCTATTGAAGTTGAAAAAAGTGAGGTTGAATATAGTTATAATTACTTACTGGTTCATGTGGAAAATGGTGTAATATCGGAAGTAATCCCTAAATTTATTGAAACTGAAAAAGTAAAATTGAAGAAACCACTCATAAAATTAAGTGCAACTTTATCTAATCCTGTTTATTATGAACCAATAAGTGTTGGACAATTAATCTTTGTAAGCCCGTGGAGCTGGGGACTGGAGAAAATAGCGGTTGGATTATCACCATTTACTTGGGATCCAAGTTTCGGTGTTGGCTATTTAAATTATGATTACAATAACAAAGAAAAAAGTGAAATGGCTTCAATCGAAGTGGGAAGCCCCTTAAGATTCAAGGCTAGATTTTCAAATTCGAGAGAGTTTATTTTTAATTTTTTTGATTTCACAATGTTCAATGGTGGCTCAACAAAAGCCAGAACATTAATCTCTGCTGGAATGGAAGGTCCATTATTATATAATTTCTTCTATGATGCTAAAGAACCATGGCCATCAATTTATAAAAGAATAAATTTTGCTTACAATTATTATTTTTATGATGTTGATCCAGATGTGGAGATTGATTTTGCAAAAGATATAAAAATGTCTTGGATAGTGAAATTCTCATTATTTTAAAATAGAAAAATATTTTTTGATAGCCCCGTCAAAAAGACGGGGTAAAAGATAACGCTTTGGATTATGATACACTGAAACCTACTTTGTGGACTTTTTCTCCAATGAGTTATTGGACGATTGGAGAAAATTTTGGACAATCTTTTTAATAAAGATAACGTAAAATTGGTTCCCAAAAAGGAAAACGACAAGAAGTAACAGACATCAAAACAACGGAGGAAAGAATGCTGTATAGAAAAGATCCAAAATCTGGAAATGATGTTTCAATTCTAGGTTATGGTGCAATGCGACTACCTTCTAAAAGAAACAAAATTGATTATGATGAAGCAAAGAAGCAAATGCTTTATTGCATCGAGAATGGAGTAAATTATATTGATACTGCCTGGCCGTATCATAATGGAGAGAGTGAATTATTCATAGGTAAAGTGCTGGCAGAAACCGGTTTGCGGAATAAGGTGAAGATTGCAGATAAACTTCCTCACTGGGTTATCAATAATTCTGACGATATGGATACAATTCTAAAGAAACAACTTGAAAAACTAAAGACAGATTACATCGATTATTATCTTGTTCATGCACTTGATGGTAATAGCTGGGATAAGATGAAATCTATGCAGATCGAATCTTTTCTGAAGAAGATCAAAGATGAGGGTTTGGTTAAGAATATTGGTTTTTCTTTTCATGGTCCTAAAGAAGATTTTATAAGAATTGTAGATGAATATAATTGGGATTTTTGTCAGATTCAATACAACATTCTCGATGAACAGAACCAAGCAGGAACAGAAGGTTTGAAATATGCTTCCAAAAATGGATTAGGTGTCATTGTTATGGAGCCGCTTCGAGGTGGAAATTTAGCCAAAGAAATGCCGACAGAAGCAGCAAAACTTTATGCTTCAGCTTCGCAAGAAAGAACTAATGTAGAATGGGCTCTGCGCTGGGTTTGGAATCATCCGGAAGTTATTTGTGTGCTTTCCGGCATGAATGAAATGGATCATATCAAAGAAAATATCAGAATTGCAGAGGAAGCACTTCCTAATTCACTTACAGAGCATGAACTGGATATCATAAAAAATGTTGGCAGTTCGTACAGAAAGGCAATGAAAGTAAATTGCACAGGTTGCCAATATTGTATGCCATGTCCTTTTGGAGTAAATATTCCCGGATGTTTTGAGCATTATAATTCATATCATATGTTCGGAAAAAAAATTATGACAAAAGGATTTTATCATGTTCAAATGGCTGGAATAACCGGAGGAGATAAGTATTTGGCGAGTCTATGCACAAAATGCGGAAAGTGTGTTCCTCAATGTCCTCAAAAAATTGATATTCCCAAAGAAATGATAAATGTAAAAAAATCTTTAGAAGGTTTCTTCATTAACCTATTGATGCAATTCGTTGGAAAGATGATGAAAAAGCAAAACAAATAGATAGACCATATAGGAGAAAAGATGAGAGTATTAGCAATAATTGGCAGTGCCAGAAAAGAAGGAAACACAACTGCTCTTACAAAAATCGTGTTCGAGGAATTAGAAAAAGAAGGAGTAGAGACCGAACTTATCGAGCTGGCAGGAACAAACTTGAAGGGTTGCATGGCTTGCTACAAATGTTTCCAAAACAAAGATAAAAGCTGCATTATTAAAACTGATGAAATGAACGAACTCATAACCAAAATGGTTGAAGCAGATGCCGTGATCCTTGGTTCTCCTACGTATTTTGCAAATGTGAGTTCAAATATAAAAGCTCTGATAGATCGTGCCGGATTGGTTGGGATCGCAAATGATCATTTATTCAAAAGAAAGATCGGTGCAGCTGTTGTAGCGGTTCGTCGTGCCGGAAGTGTGAATGTTTTTGATGCGATCAATAAATTTTTCTTCATAAACCAGATGATCGTTCCTGGTTCTGTATATTGGAACTTGGGAATCGGATTACAGCCGGGAGATGTAAACAACGATGAAGAAGGCGTAAGAACAATGAAGATCCTCGGTGAAAATATGGCTTGGTTGCTGAAGAAAATAAATAATTAAATGACGATACGAAAACTAAAGAAAACTTAGCGAATATAATGAAGGAATCGGGAGAAGCAAGACAGAGATTTTTTGAGACTGGAGAAGTAACTTACATGACTCAAATGTCTAAGCCTGATGAAAATTCCAACCAGTTACGAAAAGAAGCTTATGATTAATATTGAACTCCTCGCGGACAATGTGAAAATTGGGGAGAAACAAAATGGTTGTCTTCAACCGAGATACTCGCAGAAGCTTTGATATTAAGCATCAAATCAATTTGCTTGCCCCAACTCCGTATCTGGCAATTGCAGGTTCAAAAGCCCTTACGCTTGGTTTGAGTAAAACTGCTTTTGAACGAGCAAATGAACCAAAAGAACTTTACATAATAGAAGATGCTACTCATATGGCTTTATATGATATTGATGAATTTGTGGATCAAGCAGTAGAAAAATTGAGTCTATTTTACAAAAATATAAAGTAGTAAAGGATAATGAAATGGTAATAAATATTGATATAACTTCTGATGTGATGTGCCCTTGGTGCATTATCGGTTTTAAAAGATTGCAGAAGGCTATGAAAAAATTCAAGGATGCTGTAGAATTTAAGATACACTGGCAACCCTTTGAATTGAACCCGAGAATGCAGGATGAAGGTGAAAACTTGTATGACTGGATGAGCCAAAAGAAGGGAATGACTTTGGATGAGATAATCTCAAGCCGGAAACTGCTGGCAGATATTGGTAAAGAGAACAGATTCATATTCAATTATTCTGAGAAATCCCGAATATATAATACAAATGCAGCGCATCGTCTTTTGCATTGGGCTGGTAAATTCGGAGAAAAACAAACTGATTTAAAATTGGCATTATTTAAAGCACACTTTACAGATAATCTTGATGTTAGCAATCATGATGTACTTCTGAAAATCATTAAGAATATCGGCTTGAATGTAGACAATGCTAAATCAGTTTTAAATGATGAAAATAGCATTAAAGAAATAAGAAAGATCGAAAGAGAAATAAAGAGAGAGGGTATTACATCTGTTCCATCCTATCTATTTAGCAAGAGCATCAAAGTTGATGGATCTGATGGAGATTTTGAGGAAGTGATCAAGAATATTATTTCTTAACATGCTTCAATTATGAATCTGTAACTGCCTGAAATTCTTTATCAGTAAAAA
>CAXCCM010000004.1:0-34578 GCA_963981005.1 uncultured bacterium
CATAACAAATCTTTTTGGAAATGTTCACTTTTTTTACGGTGATACTGAGTTCTTTAGCGATAAAGCAGATATTTTTGAATTGCAGAAGATAGTACGGATGAGAGGAAATGTAGAAGTATATGATGATACGTTAAGTATGAAAGCAGATAATGTGGATTATTTTCGTGAAAAAGAGCGTCTGTATTTACGTGGGAACGTACTGGCTACTGAAACGCATATAGACTCCACCTTAAGAACATTTGAAGCTGGAGAAGTTGAATACTTTAGAAATTCAAGAGAATTTTTTGCTAAAGACAATGTGCAAACTTATGATGAGCGAGAAAATATTTACGGAACTTGTGGCGAATTGAAATATTTTTTAGATGATGGTTATGGCTATCTAATTAAAGAACCTGTTTTATCTATTGCCGATAAAGATACATTGTCTATTTCTGCTGAGAAGATAGAGTATTTTAAAGATTACAAAAAAGTAGCAGCAACATTTAATGTGAAAACATTTTCAAATGATTTTGTTATGACAAGCGATTTTCTGCTTTATTTTGCTGATGAAGAAAAAGCTGTATATATTGGTGAACCAAATTTTACATCTGATCTTGCTGATGCTACAGCAATTGAATTCCGAATATTTTTTGAAGATCAAAAAATAAAAAAGGCAGTTCTGCAAGATTCATGTTTTGTTCAGTTCTCAGACGCAAAAGACAAACCAAAGGCTAGCTGGGCAAATGGTGATCTGATGGAGTTCATTTTTGAAAAAGGGAATATCTCATTCTGCGAAGCGAAAGGAGACGTAAGATCATATTTTCAACAAGATGAAATAAACCAAAAGGATTATTCCGCAAATAATGCAAAGGGTGAACATCTGATTATAAAGATGGACAATGACAATAAAATAAAAATGATTTCTATGAAAGATAAAGTTCATGGGATCTATAAATTTCAGCATAAAAATTGGTAAAAAATCCTTAACTAAATATAAAAAAACATTTTAGATTCATTAAGAAGCATAATTTATTCCAAATATGTATTTTAATTTTAACATTCACTTGACAAATAAAATGACAATAATTAAAACTATTTACTATGAAGAGCATAAAAACAGATAATTTAGTTAAAATCTATGGGAAGCGAACGGTTGTAAATAATGTCTGTATAGATTTACAACAAGGGGAAATTGTTGGAATATTAGGCCCTAATGGAGCTGGCAAATCTACAACATTTTATATGATACTCGGCTTGATAAAGGCTAATAGCGGAAATGTTTTCTTTAACGAAAAGCAAATTACCGATCTTCCCATGTACAAGCGTGCTCAACTTGGTATTGGCTATCTTGCTCAGGAACCATCAATATTCCATAAACTTACAGTTGAACAGAATATTATGGCAATTTTAGAGACGTTAAAGATATCTAAAAAGGAACGGAAATTAAGGTTGGAAGAACATCTGGAAGAATTGGGTTTAGCTAAATTAGCAAAGCAGAAGGCATATACGCTATCTGGTGGTGAACGAAGGAAACTTGAGATTACACGTTCACTTGTAACATCTCCTTCTTTTTTACTTATGGATGAACCTTTTGCAGGTGTTGATCCACTTGCTGTGGCCGATATACAAGATATTGTAAGAAAATTAAAAGATAAAAATATTGGTATATTTATTACTGATCATAATGTTTTAGAAACTTTGAAAATAACTGAAAGAGCTTATATTATTTTTAATGGTGAAATATTATTTAGTGGAACATCTAGAGAACTGGTTAAAGATGACAAAGCTCGTGAAGTTTATCTTGGAGATAGATTCACCAACCCCTTTATAAATGAATAATAAAGAATAGGATTATGGTAAAGTTTAGACAAACATTAGTTCAAAAGCAAACACAAAGCTTGTTATTGAAGCCCAAAATGCTTCAATCACTAGAAATGCTGGCTATGCCAATGATGCAGCTTGAAACGCATTTAAAGCAAGAAATGATCAGTAATCCACTTTTAGAACTTCTTGAATTTAACGAAGAGGAAGAAACATTACCTAACAAAAATGATAAGATTAAAGAACAGCTTGATGAAAATATTAAAAATGAAACCGAAGATGAAGAACTGAAAAAGACTTTGGAAGAGACAAAAGAATTAAGTGAAATCTTAGATTCTTATTCAGACTATTTTCAAGGAAGTTCTGGCGGATCATCATCTACAGAAGGTATAAACTTCGATCAAATGACAAAAGAACAAGAAAATAAAAGAGATAAATTTATATATCAGATCGAAAAACTAGACCTTGCAGATAATGAATTTGAGTTTGCTTATGAATTATTTGATAGTGTAGATGATCATGGCTTCCTACTAGATGATTTCAGTTTAGAGGAGACATCACAAGAATTCGGAATTGAATTTGAGAGAGCTGAAGAAATACATTCAATGCTTCTTGCGTTAGAACCATGTGGAATCACAGCTAGAAATATACAAGAATGTTTATTAGCACAACTTGATCCTGAGACACATAATGAGAACATCTTTAGGTTAGTATCCGAACAATTTAATAATCTAATTCATAAAAGATATAAAATTATTGCATCTAGTTTTGGAACTTCAATTACTACAATACTAAATTGGAAAAAACAAATTTCAAAACTGGATCCAAAACCCGGATTACGTATTCTTACTAATCATACAAACTATATAGTTCCTGATGTAATAATTAAAAGAATTGGAAGTGAATATGAGGTTATTGTAAATGATTATTCATTCCCTAAGATTCGCTTGAGTAGACGTTATAACAAAATATTGCAACAAGTAAAAAGAGATAAAGAAGCACTTGATTACGTACGCAGTAAGATAAATTCAGCAAAATTTCTTATAAAATCTGTTTATCTGCGAGGAAGAACTTTAGAAAGAGTTACAAAATCAATTTTGCATCATCAACCAGATTTCTTTTATGGAGAGAATAGAGTTCTTAAGCCGCTAACATATTCAGAAATTGCACAAGAACTACATGTTAATGAATCTACAATTTCAAGAGTTGTTCGCATTAAATATGCTGATACACCTTTTGGTGTGATGTGCTTAAAAGATTTTTTTACAAGCAAAGCAGGAAAAGACGATAATTATAACTCGATCTCAAGACATAATGTAGAGCAGAAGATTACGAGAATGATTGATGTTGAAGATGATAAAAATCCTTTAAGTGATCAGGAAATTGCTGAAAAACTTGGAGAGATGAATATACACGTTTCTCGCCGTGTTGTTGCAAAGTACAGAAAAGCAAAAGGGATACTTAATAGCAGGTTGAGGAGAAAAGAGTGAGGAAATTTAAAGTTGCAATAATCGGTGGAGGTCCCGGAGGATATGTGACTGCGATCAGGCTTCAGCAGTATGGCATTGATGCTGTTGTTTTTGAAAAAGAAAGGCTGGGTGGTGTTTGCCTTAATCATGGGTGCATACCTACCAAATCACTGGTAAAAGTTGCTGACCTTTATTCTGAAATTAAAGATTCAGAAGATTTTGGAATCTCAATTGAAAAATCAACAATTAACTACTCTAAAATTTGGCAAAGAAAAAATGAAATTGTAGAAAAACTGGTTTCTGGAATTGAATTTATGTTCCAAAAACGGAAAATTCATAGTGTAAAAGAAACAGTAGTAAAAATTGAAAGAAAAAATTCAGAATACAAAATAAATACAAATGTTGAGGAATATTCAGCAGATTACATCATTGTTGCAACTGGTTCCAAACCCAAAGAATTGCCTTTTATAAGATGCAATGGTAGGAATATTCTATCTTCTAGAGATATTCTTAAAATGGAGAAACTTCCTAAGAAGCTTGTAGTTGTTGGCGGTGGAGTTATCGGATGCGAATTTGCTTCAATTTATAATCAATTAGGTGTAGATGTAGAGATTATTGAGTTTCTTCCAAACCTCATTGCTGTAGAAGATATAGAAATTTCTAAAAGATTGGCAATGAAACTGAAAAGAAGTGGGATAAAACTGCACTTAAAAACAGCTGTAGAGAGTTATGAAGAAACAGATAACAATATTATTCTTAAATTATCAAATGGGAAAGAAATAGAAACCGAAAAAGTTTTGCTAAGTGTTGGCAGAGAACCTATTATGGATATTAATTTTGCTAACAATGAAATTTCTGTTAACGGTGGATTTGTTAACATTGATAATGAGATGAGAACAAATTTGAAGAATGTGTTTGCAATTGGTGATGTTACAGGAAAATTAATGTTGGCTCATACGGCAAGTAAACAGGGTTTGATTGTAGCAGACATAATAAATAATGAAGTAAATAAAACAAATATTGAGATCAATGATCTTAACTATAAAAAAATTCCAGCTTGCACATTCACAAATCCCGAGATTGCTTCTGTAGGTTATACACAGAAGGAAGCAGAAGAATTATTTGGAGAATTACATATTGGGAAATTCCCGTTTTCTGCAAATGGAAAAGCACTCGGATTGGGAGCTACTTTTGGGTTTGTAAAAGTAATTGCACAAAAAGAATCTAAAAGAATATTAGGAGTTCACATAATTGGGGCACATGCAACGGAATTAATTTCTCAAGCGGGTGTATTAGTGGGTTTAGATGCAACTATAGATGATGTAAAAAAGGTTGTGTTTGCTCACCCAACTTTATCTGAAGCTGTAATGGAAGCTGTTGAAGATCTGGAAAAACTTGCTATACATAAAATGTAGGTTATCTTAGGAAGATATGGAAGTATTGAGAAAGCCACAATGGCTAAAATCAGAAAAACTCGGTGCAAAAAAAGCACAGGAAATATTAAAAACTTTAAGAAAATACAATCTTCATACAGTTTGTGAAAGTGCAAAATGCCCAAATCAAGGTGAATGCTTTGAAAACGGAACAGCAACTTTTATGATCTTAGGAGAAACCTGTACACGAAACTGTACTTTTTGTGCAGTTGATAAAACACAAAATAATCTTTATCCAGCCGATATAAATGAACCAGTAGCTATAGCAAAATTAGCTAAAGAATTAGATTTAAAATATGTAGTGGTAACAACAGTAACACGTGATGATCTTCCCGATGGAGGTGCCTCTCAGTTTATTGAAGTAATTAAGCAAATTCGTAAAATTTGTGATCCTAATATTGCAATTGAATTATTGATATCAGACTTAAGTGGCAATATGGATCTTGTTAAGCGTATAGTAAATGCATCTCCGGATGTACTTAATCATAATGTGGAAACTATTCCACGTCTTTATGGAGCTGTTCGCCCGATGGCAAGGTTTAATAGATCGCTGGATGTTTTAAAAACTGCTAAGAATTCTAATGATTCAATTCTAACGAAAAGTGGATTAATGGTGGGGCTAGGAGAAACGAAAATTGAAGTGTTGGAGCTTTTAAAGAGATTGCGTGAAGTAAATGTTGATATTGTAACAATCGGACAATATATGGCTCCAAGTAAAGGGCACTATCCAGTAAAAGAATATATTAATCCAGATACATTTGCTTATTACAAAGATGAAGGATTAAAAATGGGATTCAAATTAGTTGAATCAGCTCCATTAGTTCGCAGCTCATATCATGCTGAAGAGGCAAAGAATTTCTTAAAAACATAGCTGCAGGTATTTAACAAACCTGCAGAATTAATAAAGGAGGCAACTATGCAAATTACAATTACTGCACGTCATTTCGATCTTACAAATGCGATCAGAGATCATATTGGTGGTTCCTGCTCGAAGCTGGAAAGATATTTTGATCATATTATTACAGCTAGTTTCATTCTTTCATTAGAAAAGAATGGAAACAAAGTTGAATTGATCGTTCATGCACCAAAGCATAATCTTAAATGTGAGGCTGTAGAAAAAAACATGTATCTTGCAATTGACAATGCTGTAGATAAAATGGAACAGCAAGTTAAGAAAATGAAGGATAAATGGGCAGATCATAACAAGAGAAGCCTGAAGGAAAATCTTCATTTTGTTTATGCCGATCTAATAGAAAGAAATGAAGGTAAGAAAAGAGTAAAAATAAAAAGAATTTTAGCAGAAGATCTAACAGTTGAAGATGCTCTGGAAAAATTTGATAATATAGATGATATGTATTTAGTTTTTAGGAATGTTGAAACAGATAGAGTTAACGTTCTAGTAAAGAAAGATGAAGAACATTATAAGTTGATCGAAGCATAAAATTATTAGTTAGAACCCGTTCCACTTGACGTGGGCGGGTTCACTATTAAAAGTAGGGAATATGAAAAAGCTTAGTGTAAAAGAATTATATGAGTTAAAGAAAAAAGATCTGTCACTCTCTTTAATAACGCATCCTAACACAATGCAGGGAGATATTACAACCTCATTTCTTAATAGGCCTGGTTTGGCTTTAACAGGTTATTTTGAGCGATTTGATTATAATCGCATTCAAATTTTTGGAGAAACCGAGATAAGCTATCTTCAATCGTTAAAAGAAGAAGATCTTTACAATAACATAAAAGAAACACTTGTTTATGATATACCTGCAATTATAATCACTAAAGGGCTTTCAGTTCCAAAGCAAATAGAATTTCTTGCAAATGAAATGAAGATCCCAATATTTTCTTCAAGGTTATCTACTGATAAACTTTTTAATTCTTTGCGGATATTTTTACAAACAATTTTTGCCGCAACCAAAACTATTCATGGTACACTTATTGATGTATTTGGTGTAGGAATTTTATTAACAGGTAAAAGTGGAATTGGTAAAAGTGAATGTGCATTGGAGCTTGTGGAGCGTGGTCAACGTTTGATAACCGATGATGTTGTAAAAATAACATCTAAAGATGATATTTTGGTAGGATCTTCATCTAATAATTATGGTCACTTCATGGAAGTTAGAGGAATTGGCCTAATAGATGTTGCTAAAATGTTTGGAATACAAGCTGTTAGAATTAAGAAAAGAATCGATGTTCAAATTGAATTAATGCCCTGGAAAGATAATATGGATTATGAAAGAATTGGCTTGAGCAATAACTCTGTTGATGTGCTTGGAACCAAAATCCCTATTATTTATCTTCCAATATCTCCGGGTAAGAACATTGCCGTAATAATAGAAGTTGTAGCAATGAATCACATATCAAAACTATTTGGTTATGATGCAGCAAAAGAATATACAAACAAACTTCAGGAAGAATTAAAAAGAAAAGCAATGATCCGGGAAAATAAAAATAAAGAAGAAGAATAAAATGAATAATAATAAATAGGATTTCGATAAAATGATTAGAAAAACCATAAAGATAGTAAATAAGCTTGGAATGCATGCGCGACCTGCAACAATGATAGTGAAAGCAGCATCCAAATATAGGTCAGAATTTAAAATTATAAAATCTGATATGGAAATAAACGGTAGAAGTATAATGGGTGTAATGACGTTAGCAGCCGAGTTTGGGTCTGAATTGGAACTTGTTGCAGATGGTGTTGATGAAGAGTTTTTAATAAAAGAGATCGCCAAAATGTTCGAAGACAAATTTGGAGAAGATTAGCAAAGTGAAAAAGATTAAAGGAAATTCAGTTTCTACAGGTGTTGCAATTGGGAATGTTAAGATAATAAAAAAACATGAATTGCACATTGAGAATAAAAAGATCTATAATAAAGAAATAGAATCTGAGATTTCCCGTTTTAAAGAAAGTATTGATTATGTCATAAATGAATTGAATAAATTGATTCAAGATTTTACATACTCTCAAGAGAACCGTGATATTCTAGAATCACATAAATTAATATTGCAAGACCCAGAATTTATTAACAAAATTTCTAAACTTATTTCTGATGAGCATAATAGTTTAGAATTGGCTATCAACACCTATTTTAATGAAGCAATAGATATATTTAACGGTATGAGTAATAAATATTTAGCTCATAAAGTTAATGATTTTGAAGATGTAGCTTACAGACTTCTAAGTCATATCATGGATGAAAGAAAAGATATTTTAGAAGATGTAGATGAAAACTCAATTCTTATAATGGAAAATATTTCACCTTCTTTTGTAACTAAAGTTTTTGAGAAGCAAATTCAAGGGCTCTGTACAGAGCGAGGTAGTAGGAACTCGCACAGCAGTATTATAGCTCGCTCCATGAATCTTCCAATGCTTGTGAATACTTTAGGATTATTGAATAATGTAAAAGATGGTGATAAGATAATTGTCGATGGAAATGAGGGATATGCAATAATATCACCAACAAAAAAAGTTTTAGAAAAGTATGATACTATATTTAAAAAAGAGCAAAATATTCAAAAAAGATTACTCAAATTAATTGAAGTTGAGCCCATTTCAAAAGATGGAAAAAAAATAAAATTAATGAGTAATATAGAGATCCCTCAGGAAATTGAACATGTAAAAGAATATGGAAGTGATGGAATTGGACTCTTCCGAACAGAGTTTCTATTTATAGACCGCGAAGATCTTCCTACAGAAGATGAGCAATATGAAATTTATAAAGATATTGCTCAGCAATGTGCTCCAAATCCTTTAGTTATCCGCACTATTGATGTAGGTGGTGATAAACTCTCAAATATTTTAAATATTACCTATGAAGAAAATCCCAATTTAGGATGTCGCGGAATTCGAATATCATTGCAGAATGTTCCAATTTTTAAGCAACAAATTAAAGCCATTCTACGTGCAAATATTAAAGGAAATATTAAGATCATGTTTCCTATGATCTCTAGTGTAGAAGAACTATTGAAAGTGAAAGAAATTATTAAAGTTTGTAGCAACGAGCTAATTAATACTGGAATCGCTTTTAATGATGATATGGAACTTGGTGCGATGATTGAGATTCCTTCTGCTGTAATTACATCTGATTCTATTGCTGGGGAATGTGATTTTCTTAGTATAGGAACAAATGATCTGATACAATATACATTAGCTGTTGATAGAGATAATCAATCTATTTCCGAGTATTATAAACCAACTCATCCGTCTATAATAAGATCAATAAAACTTACAGTTGATAGTGCGCATAAACTAGGGAAAAAAGTTGCAGTTTGTGGAGAGATGGCTTCCGAAAAAAAATATGTAAAGCTACTTCTTGCACTTGGTGTTGATGAACTTAGTGTAAGCCCCGGAAGATTGCTCTTAATAAAAAAAGAAATTATCGATTGTAATATTACCGAAATGAAAACGAAACTAGATGAAATATTATCTTGTAGAACTTCAAAAGAAGTTATGAAATTAATTTAAGATTTTTTTAAAGGATATAAATTATGAAGAACCAGAAACATCTATTTACTTCTGAATCTGTAACAGAAGGTCATCCAGATAAAATGGCAGATCAAATATCAGATGCAATTTTAGATGCAATTTTAAGATGTGATCCCGAGGCACGTGTTGCTTGCGAAACTTTTCTTACAACAGGTATGGCGCTTGTAGGTGGTGAGATAACAACAACTTGCTATGTAGATATTCCTAAAATTATTCGTGAAACAATTAAAGAGATTGGCTACACAAATGCAGATTATGGAATGGATTATCAAACTTGTGCTGTTCTCACAACCATTGATAAGCAATCATCTGATATTGCTCTTGGAGTTGATGAATATGAAGAGCATGAGCAAGGAGCCGGAGATCAGGGAATGATGTTCGGGTATGCTTGTAATGAAACAAAAGAATTAATGCCGATGACAACAGCTTTTGCTCATAAACTTGCTCAAAGGTTATCAAAAGTACGAAAAGATGAAACACTTTCATATCTTCGTCCAGATGGTAAAACTCAAGTAACCATAGAATATATTAATAACAAGCCAAAGAGAGTAGATGCTATTGTTGTATCTACTCAACATGCTCCGGAAGTTGAACAATATCAAATAGAAAAAGATATAATTGAAAATGTTATCAAGCCAGTTATTCCAAAAGAATTAATAGATGAAAATACAAAATTCTTTGTAAACCCAACTGGAAGATTTGTTTTAGGTGGGCCACATGCAGATACCGGACTTACAGGTAGGAAAATAATCGTAGATACATATGGTGGAAAGGGAAGTCATGGTGGTGGTGCTTTCAGTGGGAAAGATCCATCAAAAGTAGATAGAAGTGCATCTTATATGGCAAGATACATTGCAAAGAATATTGTAGCTGCAGATCTTGCAGATGAGTGTGAAGTGCAGCTGGCTTACGCTATTGGCGTTGCAGATCCTGTTTCTGTAATGGTAGACACGTTCAATACAGGTAAAATATCAGATATAGAATTGAATAAGATCGTAAGAGATGTTTTCCCACTTAAACCGCAACAGATAATAGATCATCTTCAACTTAAAAAACCAATCTACAAAAACACAGCAGCTTATGGCCATTTTGGTAGGGAACTTCCTGAGTTCACTTGGGAAAAAACTGATTTGGTAGATAAACTTAAAGAAATTTCTAAAAAATTTTAAAAATAAATTAATATAATAGTAAACAACAATTATGTATAAACCGCTGTTAATGGCGGTTTATTTTTTATATGTAAAAATAAGAGCTTTAAGTACGATAAAATAATTGACCAAAAATGCCAATAATATTTTTTAGTAAGGCAAGTAAGAGGTAATAATTTTACGAAAATCTGGAAGCATAAGTATCTTGAACTAGAATATCTAAACCAGGAATGGGAAATGCCGAAAAGTTTGAAAACTGAGTTTTTGGGAGTAACCATAACCTCACCGCTTGTATTACCAGCTGGTGTGATGGGTATGGCATTTTCTGGTTTCAACATTTCAATAGAAAACGGCGCAGGAATAGTTACAAGCAAATCATTAACCCTAAAACCAAGAACAGGACATAAAGGACCGGTTGTCGCTGAGTTTGAAGGTGGTTTCTTAAACTGCATGGGATTGTGTAATCCCGGCATTGTTGATGGCATTGCTGAGATCGATGAATTTAAGAAACGCTCCGATATTCCTGTTATTGCGAGCGTTTTTGCTACAAAAATACAAGATTTTATAGAGCTTACAAAACATATAAATAAATCTCAAGCTGAATTTCTTGAACTTAATCTATCATGTCCTAATGTTTTTGATGAATTTGGAATTCCATTAGCGGCTTCACAGGAAGAAGTTCATAATATTGTTAAAGCTGTAAAACAAATTTCAAAACTTCCGGTTATCGCAAAACTATCACCTAATGTTTATGATATTGTACAAATTGCAAAAGCTGCTGAATCTGCAGGTGCCGATGCTTTGTGTATGATAAATACGGTAGGGCCTGGAATGCTAATAGATACAAAAATGATAAAACCTGTGCTCTTTAATAAATTCGGAGGTCTTTCCGGACCGTGCGTAAAACCCATTGCCCTCAAACTTATTTACCAAACATATTCAGAAGTTAGTATTCCAATTATTGGAATGGGTGGAGTAACTTATGGTGAAGATGCAATTGAGATGTTAATGGCTGGAGCAGATGTTATAGGAGTAGGAACAGCTGTACATTATCGAGGAATTGAAGTATTTAATATGATCAATGCTGAAATGTTGGAATTTATGGAAGAGAATGAATACGAGAGTTTGAATGAAATTCCTAAGTTGGAGAAACTATAGTGGATAAGAGAACAACTTTAAAAATAGATAAGATATTTCAAGAAACAAACGACATTAAAACATTCACATTTAAATATGATCTTAGTGCAAGACCTGGACAATTTATAATGCTTACCGATTTTGATGGAGGAGAGAAACCTTTCTCGATATCAAATTGCACAAAAGAGGAATTCTCTATAACTGTAAAAAGGATAGGTGAGTTCACAACCCGCCTTTTCCAAAAGTGCGTTGGAGATTATGTTTCAATAAGAGGTGCTTATGGCTCCTCTTTTTTTGTATCAAAAAACAAGGTTCTATTGGTTGGTGGAGGATATGCAGTTCCTACTTTCTATTTCTTCACAAAAGTGTTATTAGAAGCTGGAGCAGACATTACATTAATAAATGGAGCACGAACAAGAGTAGAACATGTGTTTGCAGATAGATTTAATGAATTAGGTATAAAAGTTATTAATACTACAGATGATGGTAGTTTTGGTGAAAAAGGAACATCTGTGGCTGTAGCCCAGCAAATTATGGTTAAAGAAGAATTCGACTTTCTCTATGCATCAGGACCGGAAATGATGATGAAAGCTCTTCAGGAAGTAGTTGGTGAAATTGATTATGAATTCCTTTTTGAAAGATATATGAAATGTGCGATTGGAATTTGTGGAAACTGCACAATGGATCCAACCGGTTTAAGACTTTGTGTAGAAGGTCCTGTACTTCCTAAAAGTAAAGTAGAACAGCTAATTGAATTTGGAAAGTATCATCGTGATGCATCAGGAAAGAGGATGAAATTTTGAGAAGATTGTTGATCAATTGCCGAACTTTGGAAGGAATCAAAAATATCCTGATCAAGGATGAATTAATTGATTACATTGGAATAGAAAAACCTATGCATGAAGAATTAGTTGATTGTTCCGCATTGCTTGTAATTCCCGGAATGATAGATGCACATGTTCATGTTAGGGATATAGAACAGTGTAATAAAGAAACTTGGGAGACTGCTTCAAATGCAGCGTTATCTGGTGGAGTTACAACAATTATAGATATGCCTAATACAATTCCTGCAACCACAAATCTAAAAGGGTTGAATATTAAAAGAGAAGCTGCGAAGAAAGCAAAAGTGAATTATAAATTTCATCTGGGAGCTACTGAGAATAATTTACAAGAATTGCATGAAATTCTTAAAAATAAACCTACTGATGTTGCTGGAATAAAAGTATTTTTAGCTGGTTCCAGTTCAAATGAAGTTGTTGCAGATGAAGATAGACTAAAAGACATATTTAAACTTGCTAAGAAGTATGATAAGGTTGTCCTTGTTCATACAGAAATGCAGGATTGCCTTAATAAATGGCAAAAAATAATTGAAGATAAATTTATTCAAAATCACGATCAACTAAGGAATAGAGAATGTGCAAATAAGGGAACTGAGTTAGTTTTGCGATTGGCAAATGAGATCGGAAATAAACTGTACATCTGTCACATTTCGACAAAAGAAGAAATTGAGTTAGTTAAAAAATATAAAAATAAAAAAATATTCTGTGAAGTTACACCACATCATCTTACACTTGAAAAAAGTATTCTTGAACTAATTGGAAATTTCGGCAAAGTAAATCCACCACTTAGAAGCGCTGATGACAATCAAGTAGTATGGCAGGCAGTTCTAGATGGAACCATTGATTGTATCGGAAGTGATCATGCTCCGCATACAATTGATGAAAAGATAGAAGATTACCCAAATGCTCCATCTGGTTTCCCCGGACTCGAAACAGCACTGCCAATTCTTATTACCGAATTTAACGAACGAAAAATTCCAATAGAGAGATTAGTTGAACTTACAAGCACTAAACCTGCTGAGATATTTAATTTTGAAAAACGTGGAAAAATTAAAGAAGGATATTTTGCAGACATTACCGCAATTAATACAGAAAATGAATATCCCATTGTTGCTTCATTATTTCAAAGTAAAGCTAAATATTCACCATTCGATGGAAGTATGGTGAAAGCAGGAATTGAAGCAGTATTTGTAAATGGTAAGATGTATTAAAATGAAATCATTAAAATCAATTGCAATAAAAATAAGGAGTTAAAATGACAAAAGAGCAATTTGTTCTGGAACTGGAAAAAATTGGAGCTATAAAATTTGGCAGCTTTACATTAAAGAGCGGACTCACATCCCCATTCTATTTTGATCTACGAGACATGATCAGTTTCCCATATATATTAGAAGGAATTGCAGATCTATTAGTTGAGAGAATTAAAGATATGGAATTTGATGTGCTCACAGGAATTCCTTACACAGCATTGCCAATTGCATCTCTTGTTGCTTCCAAATTGCAGAAACCCTTAGTTTATATGCGCAAAGAGGAAAAAGCTTATGGAACAGGTAATAATGTGATTGGGAAATTTGAGAAAGGTGCTAAGTGCCTGGTGATTGATGACCTGATAACAACCGGAGCAAGTAAAATTGAAACTGCAGAGAAGTATAAAAAAGAGGGAATTGTTATTAAAGATTTTGTTGTAGTCATCGATAGAAGTTTAAATGGAACTGAAGAACTTGCAAAAGATGGTTACAAACTTCATAGTTTGATCACACTTGATGATATTGTACAGTTATTGAAAGATAAAAACTTGATCACAGATGAAAAAGTTATAGAGGTTGAAGGATTTACAGCAAGTTTGAATAAACCAAAAATAGAAAAAGCAAAATATGTAAATCCACTTACACAAAAACTTCTTAATAAAATGAAAGAAAAAAAATCTAATCTTGTCCTTTCACTCGACGTAACAACTCAAAAAGAATTTTTCGAAATGTTAGATAAAGTTGGTGGTGAGATCGTAATGCTTAAAACTCACGTTGATATTATTGATGATTACGATGAGAATTTCATTCCTAAACTACAAGAATATGCAAAGAGGCAGAACTTTCTGATATTTGAAGACCGTAAATTTGCGGATATTGGTAATACAGTTAGACATCAATTTAGAAATGGTGTTTATAAAATCGCAGATTGGGCAGAATATATTACTGTTCATATGGTTGCTGGAGAGATGATCTTAAAAGGATTATTTGAGGGAATAGAAGGTCATGCTGGATTTGTACTGGCTCGTATGAGCTCAAAAGGTAATCTACTAAACGAGACTTACACTCGCAAATGTTTTGAAGCTGCAAAGAAAAATCCACAATGGGTTGCTGGTTTTATCGGGCATGGAAACAGTGTGGAAGATATAAGGAGATTCAAGGCAAAATTTCCTGGAAGTGAACTTCTAATGATGCCGGGGGTAAAAAAAGAAGCTGGTTCAGATGCAATGGGACAGCAATATATAACAATAGAAGACGCAATTGGTGGTGGCGCTGATTGTATTATCGTTGGAAGAGGAATTCTTCAAGCAGAGGATTCTTTTGAAGAAGCTAAACTTTATAGAGAAAGAGCTTGGAAAGCTTATGATAAAAGAAATAATAATTAGGAGGATATAAATGAAAAATTTGATCTCAATGCGTGATTTGAGTAAAGAAGATATTTTGCATTTAATGGATGTAGCTGCAAAGATCGAAAAGGGTGAGATAGTTCCAAATATGCAAAGAAAACTTGCTGCTCTACTATTTTTTGAGCCATCCACTAGAACGATGTTCTCATTCGATACTGCAATGAAACGCATGAATGGTGATACTATTATCATGAGCGGAACAAAAAATACATCTGCAAAAAAAGGTGAAACTTTTGCCGACACACTTCAGACAATCGCTCAGTATTCCGATATTATTATTATGAGAAGTCCAATTGAGGGTGCTGCCAGATATGCAGCAGAAGTTGTTGACCTTCCTGTTGTAAATGCTGGTGATGGAGCTAATCAGCATCCCACACAAGCTCTACTTGATATGTATTCAATTATTAAAACACAAGGTAAATTAGATAATTTAAAGATCGGTCTTGCTGGTGATCTTCGTTTTGGAAGAACTGTTCATTCCTTAGCTCAGGCAATGGCTGTATTTGGTGCTGAGTTTAAATTTATCTCTCCTTCTTTCCTACAGATGCCAGACTACATAAAAGATGATCTTATTGAGCAAAATATAAAATTTGAAGAGCTCAAAGAGATGGATGGGAATATCAACGATCTCGATATTCTTTATGTAACTAGAATCCAGAAAGAACGCTTTGCGGATCCCGAAGATTATGAAAAAGTAAAAGGATCTTATGTATTAAATAAAGCAATGTTAGATAACGTAAAAGATAATTTCAAAGTTTTACATCCGCTACCAAGAGTCGACGAAATCCATCCAGATGTAGATGATACTGAATTTGCCTACTACTTCCCACAAGCAAAAAACGGAGTTTATACCAGACAGGCAATTATATCAATTCTTCTTGGGGAGGTGTAGCATGAGCGAAGTAAAAAAAATAAAAGTTAATGCAATTAAAAATGGAACTGTTATCGATCATATTTCAGCTGGCAAAATATTAAAAGTAATTGATATCTTAAATTTAACAGGTAACAATACAGTTATGGTAGGAATGAATCTTTCCAGTAACAAGATAGGGAAGAAGGATATCATTAAAATCGAGAATCGTGAACTTTCTAAGCAGGAAGTTAACAGTATCGCTCTTATCGCTCCAAGCGCGACGCTTATCATTATAAATGACTTTGAAGTAGTTAGTAAAGCTTCTTTAGATATGCCGGAATATGTGGAAGAGCACATAATATGTCCAAACCCTAAATGCATTACAAATAGCGAAGAAATCCCTTCTAAATATTATATTAGCAATACTGAATTTGCTACAGCTAATTGTTTGTATTGTGAGAAAAAATATTTAGTTGAAGATCTTAAGATAAAGATCTAATAAATCAAGCAGGAGTTGACATGGCAAAAAAAATTATAACGGAATCATCTAGAACCTTGATGGAATATAGATTGTTACCAGGGTATACTCCCACAGAATGCAGTCCTAATAATATTTCTTTACGTACTCCGCTAGTCTATTCAGAAAATAATGAAAAAAAATACAATTTAAATATTCCTCTAGTTTCTGCTGCAATGCAATCTGTTTCTGGTGATCAGATGGGAATTGAACTAGCCAAACTTGGTGGTGCAGCATTTATTTTTTGCTCCCAAACAACAGAATCTGAAGCAAAGATGGTTAGGAAGATAAAGAACCATAAAGCTGGATTTGTGAAACCAAAGAAAATGAAATCAGATATGAAGGTAAAAGAAATGTTTGAGATCAGAAAAAATTCAGGACATTCAACATTCCCTGTTGTAGATGATAATGGCCTTTTTGTTGGATTGATCTCTAAATGGGATTATGACATTTCACTTCATGCTGATTGTTTAATTAAAGATAGAATGATATCAAAAAAGAATATTGAAGTTGGAAAGAATATTACAGATTTACTAGAAGCAAACAAAATTCTTCTGGAAAGTCATAAATCAATTCTACCAATTTTAGATGATGCCGGAAAACTCACATCATTGGTTTTCAGAAAAGATATTAATGATCAACTTGACTTCCCACTTGAAATTCATGATGAGAAGAAGAGATTGATCTCTGTAGCAGCAATAAATACTCACGATTATAAAGATCGTGTTAAGGCATTAGTAGATGCAGAAGTAGATGTTATTGCGATTGATTCTTCAGATGGCCATACTCAATATCAAGCTGAAGCAATAATGTGGATAAGTGAAAACTACCCAAACATACCAATTATTGGCGGGAATATAATCACCAAAGAAGGCTTTAGATTCCTAGTAAAAGCTGGTGCAAAAGCTATTAAGGTAGGAATGGGAGGTGGCTCGATATGTATAACCCAAGAGCAAAAAGGAACCGGAAGGGGACTCGCTACAACTATAATTGATGTAGTTGCCGAGAGAGACGAATATTTTAAGGAAACAGGCAAATATATTCCGATAGCTGCTGATGGTGGAGTTACAAGCACAAAAGATGTTACGATCGCTTTAGCTCTTGGTGCAGATTATGTGATGATGGGACGTTATTTTGCTAGAATGGAAGAATCTCCAACAGACAAGATCGTGGTGAATAATCGCGTAATGAAACCATATTGGGGAGAAGGATCTGCCAGAGCTCAAAATTGGAAAGCAAGACGTTATAATCAGGGAAAATTTGTTGAAGGTGTAGAAGGCATGGTAGAGTATGCTGGTCATCTTCGGGATAATCTAGAAGAAACACTAGCAAAGATAAAATCCTCAATGGGAACATGTGGTGCTATGAATATCTTAGAATTCCATAATTTGGCTGAACTTGAAGTAGTATCTGCTCTCTCAATCCGAGAAGGTAAACCTCACGATATTTATCTCAGTACAGAGAATATTGAAAATCAAGATTATAATTCATCAGAATAATTGAATAATCAAATGGAGTATTGAATGACCGATTATAAAAAAGCCGGTGTAGATATTAAGATAGGTGATAAAGCTTCTAAAATCGCTTACAGTTTTGCCAGATCAACGTTTTTCTCGCGTAGGGGAATGATAGGTGAGCCTGTTACTGACGAAGGATCATTTGCCGGAATGCTGGATATGGGAGATTTCTACATTGTTCAGGGTGACGATGGAGTTGGTACAAAAATGGAAGTTGCAGAGCGTATTGGGAAATTTGATACTTTAGGTTACGATCTGCTGGCAATGGTTGCTGATGATGCGATCTGTCTTGGTGCAGAAACGATATCTATAACTAACACACTTGATACAAATAAAGTTGATCCTGATGTTATTCACGATCTGATGAAAGGTTTAGCAAAAGCTTGTATAGAACAAAAAGTAGTTATACCAGGTGGAGAGATTGCTGAAGTTGGAAAATCTGTTAACAGTAACGTTTGGAACGCAACTGCAGTTGGTGTTTTGGAAAAAGATAAAACTATTACCGGAAATGACATAAAACCTGGTGATAAGATCATCGCTTTGCAGGAAAAAGGATTTCGTTCAAACGGGTTTTCATTAGTTCGTTATGTACTAGAAAAAGAATTTGACGTAAATGTGTATAATAAACCTTCTCCATTTGGAAAGAGTTGGGGAGAAATGATACTAAAACCATCAGTAATTTATTCCTCCGCTTTATTAGAATTGCTTGGAAGATTCGGTGAAGAACGAAAATCCAATATTAAGGGAATCGCTCATATCACAGGTGGTGGGATCCCAGGGAATTTTAATCGGATTTTGAAAAGGACTGAATTGGGAGCTAATTTTGATGATTTTTACCCACCCTCACCGATGGTAATAGAGATTCAGAAGATTGGGAATGTTTCGGAAGATGAAGCCTATAAAACATGGAATATGGGTAATGGAATGATGTTAGTGGTTAGCGCAGAAAATGCAGATTCAATTGTTGCTGCATTATCACTTGAAGCAAAAGTTGTTGGATCAGTTATCGAAGAGAAAAAAATTATAATTAATTCGAAAGGTGCAGATGCACAAAGGTTAGTTTTTAATCTTTAAATAATCTGGAGGAAAAATGATTAGAAAAATTACTTATCTATTTTTAATATTTATTTTATCAATGAGTGCAATGTATGCAAATGAAGTACGTGGGTTAACAAGCAAAATCCCTACAGAAAACAAAATGGAAGTAATCGGAAGAGCGAACGAATATTTTCCAAAAAAAGTTCAACCTAAAACTATTAACACATTAATAGATCGAGAAGGTTGGACTATAATAGATTCAATAAATTTCAATTCATTTATTCAACCTGGAAATTACATTGGAGTATCATTTGATAACACAACAAATGAGATAAGTTTAATTTCCAATTATGAAGATCTATTGTGCCCGGAAGCTATTGCCGCATTAGAAAAATCCCCAAAATGGTTAAGGCCTGATTTGGAAAATATCTTCCTACAGCTTGATCCAGATATACAATTAGAATGGGCAGAAGTTATTAATAATGCAACAGATCCATATATTGATGAGATAGCATTTTCAATTGCTAATACATCTGCAGAATATCTCTCTTCACCTTATTGTTACCCCGAAATATTTATTGAAAATGCATTTAATATTTATACAGCCGATATTTTTTTGAATTATGTAGAAATTATGGATTATGGAACATCTGCATCAGATGAAAATTATTACTCAACAACTTTATACTGGAAAATTGATGAAAACGGTGATCAAGTACAGGTTGAAGTTCCCAGAGATATATATTATATGTATATCGTACACCCAAAGATCACAGATGAAATCCCTGCATTTATTGATCCTGATATAATTGAGGATAATACAACTCATAATAATAATATTGTCTCTCCTGATGAAGGTGTATTTTGGAGATATTACATCTTTAATAATAATGATGCGGGATATCCTCTTTTAAGAGATGAATTAATGAATAGTACTGTTCTATGGGACTTCACAAATAATTCACCGAATGATGCAATTCATACATTAGGGCAGTGGATCAACTCTTCAATGTCTTTTACTTCTAATAATGAAAGACCACATCAACCGGTTCGCATCTACAAAAAGCACATTGGAAGATGTGGAGAATATGCTGATATTTCAACCGCTGCAGCTAGATCAGCCTTAATTCCATGTACAGGAATTTTGGCAATTTCCGGAGACCATACCTGGAATGAATTCTGGGATGAGCAGTGGATACAATGGGAACCTGTAAACGGATACTTAAATAATCCGCTTGTTTATGAAAATGGATGGGGAAAAGTATTTGGATCGGTTTTTGAAATCAGAAGCAATGGTTATCTAACACCGGTTACAGAAGTTTATTCAGAAGAAACAGCTACTATTACAATTTTTGCACTTGATGCAAATGGGAACCCAATTGATGGTGCAAGAATTAAATTAAGGGCCGATAATGCTTCAGACAATTGGGGTTATACAGATAATGAAGGGAAATACACATTCATCGTTGGAGATGCCCGGAATTATTATGCAAGAATGGATTCTGATATCGGAAGCGATCCTATTGATACAAGCCAATATTATGAAGTAGCTTTGAATACAGTTGGAGGGCAAACCTATACATATTCTACAACTGCTGAAGGAATAATGCCTGAAGTCTTATATAATCCTGTTACAATACCAGAAGATGATACAGATGACTATAAATTAGTAATTGATTTTACTGTTCCGGAACAGGTAATAACTGGGTCTATAATTATGGATGATATTGATGATACCCAGTTCTACAACAAAATAGATGATGGGATTATTAATTTCTTTATGGCTGATTGGATTGGTTATTTGTATTTCACAGATGGACAGATATTTGATACCTTTAATGAGTATATTGGTATTTCTGAAGGTGAAATTGAATTTGATATTCCTGCAAACGAAATGTGGTATGCTATGTTTAATATTGGAGATAATTTAAATAATCCTCAGAATCTAATTGGTAGTGCAAAACTATATGAATATAATGTTAATTCGATTTATAACAATGAAATTCCAAATTCAACACAGCTGCATAATAATTATCCAAATCCATTTAATCCAACTACAACTATCAACTATAGTTTGAACTATAATTCTAATGTAACCTTAGAAGTATTCAATATTAAAGGACAGAAAATTAAAACACTAGAGAATGAAGATAAAATAGCAGGTAATCATAGTTTAATTTGGAATGGAAAGGATTCTGATGATGAGTCCGTTGCCAGTGGAGTTTATTTCTATAAGCTTGTTTCAGAAGAACACTCATTTGTTAAAAAAATGGTTTTAATGAAATAACTAAAAATAATTAAAAATATTATGGAGTAAGTTTGAAAAATCAGATTCAACTTGTTTTAAAAGATAAGATCAGAGATGTTCAGGGTGAGAAAGTTCAAAAATCAGCCGAAGCATTTTTAAACATTGATACTGGAAAAGTAAAAACCGGAAAGATCTTCAATGTGATGTATGATATATCACAAGAAGAGATCGAACGATTTGCAAATCTAGGATTAAGAGATGAGATAATACATGATGTTTACATTAATTCATCTTATAAAAATTCTACATTTAAATCATTTGTACTTGTAGCTAAAATGCCTGGTGTTACAGATGATGAGGGAATTTCAGCACAAAAAACACTTATTGATATTCTCGATCTTAATCTTGATGTAAACACACAGCATATTTACACAGAAGACCTTTACTTAATAGAAAATGAATTGAGTGATACTGAACTAAAAGAATTAGCAGAAAAACAACTTGGGAATAAACTTATTCATCATTTTGAATACGGTGAATTTAAGGGATTGGTAGATTACGTTCCAGAAGTGAAGATAGCTTCAGATAATGAAGTAAAGATAATATCATTGGAACTTGGAGATGCAGAATTATTGAAACTTTCTAAAGACATGTTGCTTTCTTTAAATTTAGAAGAGATGCAGACTATCAAAGCACATTTTGCTGATGAAAATGTAAGAATGTATCGTAAAGAAAAAAGTTTAACACTAAATCCAACAGATTGTGAATTAGAGGTTCTCGCTCAAACATGGAGTGAACACTGCAAACATAAAGAGTTTGCAGCTTCCATAAAGTATACAAACAAAGAAACTGGTGAAGAGAAAACAATTGATTCACTGTTTAAAACTTATATCCGCAGATCCACCGAGATAATTCGTGAAAGGCTTAAAGAAGCTGGGAATAACTGGCTTCTTAAAATATTCACAGATAATGCTGGAGTTGTTAAGATAGATGATGAATCCGTTTTTGTTTGGAAGGTAGAAACACATAATTCACCATCTGCAATTGATCCCTACGGAGGAGCTATTACCGGAATATTAGGTAATAATCGTGATCCATTGGCAACTGGAATTGGTGGTGCAAAATTATTGTTCAATACAAACGTGCTTTGTTTTGGCCCTCCAAATTATGATAAAGAATTACTTCCAGGTCAGCTGCATCCTCGTAGAATCTTTGAAGGTGTACGACATGGAATCGAAGATGGTGGAAATAAATCAGGAATTCCTACAGTGAACGGCTCGATCATTTTTGATGATCGCTACAGCGGTAAACCGCTTGTATATTGCGGTACTGGTGGTGTGATGCCGTTTCAATTTAAAGGAGTGGATTCCTGGCTTAAACCAATTGATGCTGGTGACCTAATAATTATGGCTGGTGGAAGAGTAGGCAAAGATGGAATTCACGGAGCTACTTTTTCTTCAGCAGAGATCGATGAACATTCACCGCAATCAGCTGTTCAGATCGGTAGTCCCATAACTCAAAAACTTTTAGGTGATTTTATGCAAGAAGCAGTTCTACAAGGTTTGATCAAAAGTTCAACAGATAATGGTGCTGGAGGACTATCTTCTTCTGTAGGTGAATTAGCAACAATAACCGGTGGTGCAGTTGTGAATTTGGAAAAAGTACCACTAAAATATGCAAATCTTAAACCATGGGAGATCTTTATTTCTGAATCTCAAGAACGTATGACTTTTGTGGTTACTAAAGATAGAAGAGAAGCATTATATAAACTGGCAAATCAACGTGAAGTTGAACTTTCCGATATAGGTGTTTTTACTGATGATGGTTTTATAGACGTTCGATATAACAATAAATCAGTTGCTTATCTCGACATGGAATTTCTGCACGAGGGTGTTCCAAAAAAATATATGGAAGCAGTTTGGGAAAAGCCGGAACTGGAAGAGCCGAAAATTCCTAATGATATAGATTATAACCAAATTATAATTAAATTAATGAGTAGTTTGAATATTTGTTCTAGGGAAGATGTGATACGACAATATGATCATGAAGTGAAAGGAAAAACAACCATTAAACCGCTTATGGGTCCCGAAGGTAAGGCTCCGCAAGATGCAGCAGTAATACGCTTGAATTTTAAAAGTTTTGCTGGAGTAGCAGTTTCAAATGGGATCATTCCGCGCTACAGTGATATCGATGCTTACCAGATGAGTGCAGGTGCCTTTGATGAAGCGATAAGACAGATCATTGCAGTAGGTGGTAAGCTTCCAGATATAAAAGATACAACTAATTGCTTTTGGACGGTGAATGATAATTTTTGCGTACCGGATTCTTTGTTTGATCCTGTTACAAATAAAGATGGGAAGCTGAAACTGGCAAAGCTGGTTCAGATGAATGAAGCATTATTCGATATGTCTACATTCTACAATATTCCAATGACTTCAGGGAAAGACAGTATGAAGAACGATTTCAAAGCAGGGAAGATCAAGATTTCGGTTCCTCCTACAATTCTATATTCAATGGTTGCAAAGATTGATGATATAAGAGACACTGTTACGAGTGATTTTAAAGCAGATGGTGATTTGATATATCAAATTGGTAAAACTTATGATGAATTAGGAGCTTCTGAATTTTATAGATTATTCGATGAATTAGGAGCAAATGTTCCAGTTGTAAGAAAAGAAAAAGCAAAAACAATTTATGATAAAATTATTGTAGCAAATAAAAAGAAACTTATCGAATCAAATCATGATATCTCTGATGGAGGATTGGCTGTAGCCCTCACGGAGTCAGCTTTTGGTGGTGGATTTGGTGCAGAGATAAAACTAGAAAAAGTAAATAATAAAACCTTGAATGCTGCACTCTTCTCTGAGTCACATTCTCGTTTTGTTGCTAGCATAAAACCAGAAAATAGAAGCGCATTTGAAAGTATGTTTGGTGAGGATGCAACTCTATTAGGAAAAGTTTCATCAAATAAGAAATTGATAATTAAATCAGATATTAATGAAATAATAAGTATTGATATTGATAAATTGAAAAAAGCTTGGGATGATGGGCTGAAATAATGAAAAAAGTTAAAGCATTAATAATTACAGGTTACGGGATTAATTGTGAAGAAGAGATGGCAGCTGCATATGATCTTGCTGGTGCAAATACAAATATTTATCATCTAAATGATATTTTTAATGGAATTATAAATATTCATAATTATGACATTCTGAATTTCCCAGGTGGATTTTCTTTTGGTGATGATCTGGGTTCGGGTAAAGTTTTAGCCAATAAGATGAAATACAAAAAAATGGAATCTGGTAAAACAATCTTAGAAGAGATTAAAATATTTTTAGAATCAGGTAAGTTTATTCTAGGAATTTGTAATGGATTTCAATTTTTGGTTAAGATGGGGTTGTTGCCAAATACACATGGGAATTTTGATCAGGAAGTAACTCTTACCAGAAATAATTCTGCAAAATATGAAGATCGTTGGGTTCATCTGAAGAAGAATCCAAACTCCAAAACTCCATTCTTGAAGGATATTGATGTCATGCCTTGTCCTGTGCGACATGGTGAAGGAAAACTTATCATCAAAGACGAAGTTGTAAAAGCAGAAATAATCAATAATAATCTGAATGTTTTCAGCTATTGCAATGATGATGGGAATGTGACATCAGAATATCCACTGAATCCAAATGGAGCTGATCTGGATTGCGCAGCTCTTACAAATCCAACGGGGCAGGTTCTTGGTATGATGCCACATCCTGAAGCTTTCCTCAGTTTATATAACCATCCAAACTGGGGTCAAATAAAACGAAATAATCGAGATATCTCTGAAGATGGTGATGGATTGCAGATATTTAAGAATATTGTGGATCATATTGAAACACATTAAGAGGATTTTATGAAAAAAGTAATCTCAACAGAAAACGCACCCAAGGCTGTAGGCCCTTATTCTCAGGCTGTGTGGGCTAATGATTTGCTATTTATTTCTGGGCAGATCCCAATAGATCCTGAAACGGGAAAATTTGTTTCTGAGGATATTAAAGAACAAACAAAACAAGTTTTTCTAAATTTGGGAGCTATTTTAATTGAAGCTGGTTTGGATTTTGAAAATATAGTAAAAGCAACAGTATATCTGGCAGACATGAAAGATTTTGCAGCAATGAACGAAGTTTATTCTTCTTTCTTCACAAAAGATTTCCCAGCTCGTGCAGCTTTTCAGGTTGTTGCATTGCCCATGGGTGCTAAAGTGGAAATTGAAGCAATAGCTATGAAGTAATTATTTAAAAGGAATTATTATGAATATACAGAAAAAGATCAAGAATTTGGAATGGTTACGTAAGGAGATCATCGGACGGAATATGTTGTTTGAAACTTGCTACGGCAAAAAACCGCTTGTTTATGCCGATTACACTGCAAGTGGACGTGCAGTAAATTTTATTGAGAATTATCTTACAGATCTATATAAATATTATGCAAACACTCATACTGAAGATGATTTTACAGGGAAGACAATGACCACACTTCTGCATGATGCAGAAAAAGAGATCAAACGTATGGTTAATGCCGGAAAATCTGGTAAGATCATTTTTAATGGTACAGGTGCAACTGGTGGAATATCTAAATTGCAGCAGATCATTGGTGTTTACTGGCCTCCAACTACAAAGAAGAGGATCAATGATTACCTGAATGGTCCATTAAAAGATGCTGATGAGCATAAGAGAGTATGTCATTCAAAATTCCTCGATGAAATTGATGGTGCTTTACCGATAGTTTTTGTTGGTCCATACGAACATCATTCAAATGAGATCATGTGGAGAGAAACATTTTGTGAAGTTGTAGAAATACCACTTGATTCAGATGGTTTTATCGATTTGCAGACTTTAGATAAGGAACTTGCAAATCCAAAATATACAAATCGTGAAAAAATTGGTTCATTTAGTGCAGCTTCAAATGTTTCTGGTGTTAGAACAGATGTATATGAAATTGCTAGAATTCTACACAAGCATGGTGCTATAGCCTGTTTTGATTTTGCTGCCTGCGCACCTTATATTGAAATTAATATGAACAAAGATGATGAAAGTTATTTCGATGCGATCTATCTATCTCCTCATAAATTTTTGGGAGGACCAGGATCAAGTGGAATATTAGTTTTCAATGAGAGAATTTATAAGAAAGATCTTCCTCCAACTGTTGCTGCTGGAGGAACAGTTGATTTTGTTACATTAGATCGTGAACATTATATTGAAGATATTGAAACCCGAGAAAAACCGGGAACACCAGGGATCATGCAGGCTATTAAAGTAGCCTTAGTATTCCAATTAAAAGAAAAAGTTGGTGTTAAAACTATTGAGGAAATAGAAAAATACTACCTAACTAAATTTTACGATTATTACAAAAATAATGAGATGATCCAGTTTTATGGACCTATCGATCCCGATAAAAAACTAAATATCATTCCCTTCAATATAGTTCACAAGGATCGTGTATTTCACCATAAATTTATAACAAAATTAATTAATGATCTGTTTGGAATTCAAACACGTGCGGGATGTTCGTGTGCCGGACCTTACGGTCATCGTTTACTAGATATCTCACAAGAGATCTCTCGTTATTATCAATGTGCAATTGGTGTAGATAAATACAGCGGAGTTAAGCCAGGCTGGGTTCGCTTGAATTTCCACTATACACTTTCTGAAGTTGAATTTGATTACATTATAAAAGCTATTGATTTTGTAATTGAAAATGCAGATATTTTCTTACAGGAATACAATTTTGATTTCTCAACAGGAGATTGGTTTCATGTTGAACATGATAGTAGTTCAAAATTGCTTAATTTAGATTTTGAATCAGTTATAAATACACCAAAATATGTTCAGGATGATTGTGGAGATTGTGATGATATCTTTGCTGATAAATTGGAATTTGCTAATAAAAAAGCAGCTGAACTTAAACCTACAGAATATTATCCAACTTTTAATGAATCTCTTGAAAATCTTATGTTTTTCTATGTTAAAAATTATTATAATTTAAAAGGAATGAGTTGTGGTCAAAATTAAAAGAGCATTATTAAGCGTTTCAGATAAAACTGGAATTGTAGAACTTGCAAAAGCTTTGATAGATATGAGTTGTGAGATAATCTCAACAGGTGGAACAAAAAAAGTATTGGAAGCTGCTGGAATAAAAGTGACCGAGATATCTAAAGTTACAGGAAATCCAGAAGCGTTTGGTGGCAGGATGAAAACGATCTCTTTCAACATCGAATCCGCTTTATTGTATGATCGTGAAAAAGATGCTGTAGAAGCTTCAAAATTAGGAATTGAGGCGATTGATCTGGTTGTATGCAACCTATATCCATTTTCTGAAGTAAAGAAAACTGGAGCTGATTTTGGTGCTCTCATCGAAAATATAGACATTGGTGGACCAACCATGGTTCGTGCTTCTGCCAAGAATTTCAAATATGTGGCTACCATCACAGACGTTAATGATTATGCAGATATTGTTTCCGAATTAAAAGAAAACAAAGGTGCTTTATCATATGAAACACGATTTTCTTTGATGCGAAAAGCTTTCAATCATACAGCAGATTACGATGCATTGATAGCTACAACAATGGATGAACAGACTGAAGAAAAAAGTTTACGTCTTCATTTTAACGGTGGGAAGAAACTGCGTTACGGAGAAAATTCTCATCAAGAAGGTTATTTCTATCGGGAAACTGGAAAAGCTGATTCGCTTTATGATATGAAAGTTTTGCATGGGAAGGAGATTTCCTACAATAATTTAAACGATATCCAAGGTGCAATTGATTCGGTGAAAGATCTTGATAGATTTGGCGTTGGTGTGATCAAGCACAGTAATCCCTGCGGATTAGCAGAAGCTGATGATCAATTAACTGCTCTTAAACATTCCTGGGCAGGTGATCCAATTTCGGCATTTGGTTCCATCATTGCTTTTAATAAACCGCTTGAATTGAAAACGGTAGAATTCTTTGAATTGAATAATGAAGATAAAAGTAAGCGAAAATTTGTGGAAGTGATAGTTGCTCCTGGTTACAGTGATGAAGCACTTAAGTATTTGGAATTCCACAAAAACCTGAGAATTGTAGAATTTGATCCGGCTCTATGTCAGCGAGAGATCGATATGAAGTATTTACACAATTCAATATTGGTGCAAGATGCAGATAATTTATTATATGAAAAAATGGAAGTTGTAACTAAAAAACAAATTGATGTAAAATTAAAGAAAACATTAATAGAATTCGGGCTCAAAGCTATGAGACAGGTAAAATCTAATTCAATAGTTTTAGTTAGAGAAGTTGAAGGTAGAGTATTTCAACTTCTTGGAATGGGAGCAGGTCAACCAAATCGAATAATTTCGACTAGATTAGCTATTGAAAAAGCAACAGAAAACCTGACAATGGAATTTGAAGGAGAAGATATTATCTCATATTTCAATCAGGAATTTGGTAAAGCTATCCTTGTTTCAGATGCTTTCTTCCCATTCCCAGATAATGTTGTTACAGCTTCTCAAGCAGGCATAAAAACAATTGTTCAACCTGGTGGATCAATGAGAGATAAAAAAGTGATAAGAGCTTGCAATGACCTGGATATTGCTATGGTATTCACAGGAATTAGGCATTTTAAACATTAAAAGGACAAAACCACGGAGAGCACGGAAAACACGGAGAAAGAATGAGTAAATTATTGTATGAAGATCTAACAGATAAGATCATTAGAGCTGCGATAGAAGTTCATAAAAATCTTGGTCCTGGTTTATTGGAGTCTGCTTATGAGGAATGTTTTCTGTTTGAGTTGATTGACATAGGATTGATAGTGAAGCAGCAAATCACGATCCCTATCAAATATAAAGATATAAATATAAAAACTAAATATAGATTAGATTTATTAGTTGAAGACAAAGTTATTGTGGAAATAAAATCAGTTGAAAAACTGATGCCCATCCACGAAGCACAATTAATTACTTATTTAAAACTATCTGGGTATAGAGTTGGTTTATTAATCAACTTTAATGAAAATTTATTAAGAAATGGAATAAAAAGAAGAATTATATAATTACCTCTGTGCTCTCTGTGAGCTCCGTGGTGAAAGGAGAATTTATGAATTGTTTAGGAAATTTCTACACTCCACAAATGAAAGTAATTCATCGAGGAAAGGTTCGTGATAGTGTATGTATTGATGAAAAGACAAGGATGATCGTTGTTTCTGATAGAATATCAAGCTTTGATAGTGTTCTGAATAACTTCATTCCACAAAAAGGAGCAGTACTGACAGGAATTACAAACTATTGGTTTGAAAAAACAAGACATATTGTAGATAATCATTTTATCAAAATGATCGATCCGAATATCAGTTTAGTAAAGGAAGCTGAGCCAATTAAGATTGAAGTGATCGTGCGTGGTTATCTAACAGGCTCAATGTGGCGTGGCTACAAAAATGGAAAGCGTAATTTTAGCGGTGTTATTGCACCTGATGGACTAAAGCAAAATGATAAATTCCCAGCTCCGCTTGTTACTCCCACTACCAAAGAGGATTCAGATCGTCCAATCACACCTGAAGACATTGTAATAGAGGGGTGGACTACAAAAGTTATTTATGATGAGATGAGTAAAATATCGTTAGAACTATTTGATTTTGGTAGTAAATTTCTTGAAGAAAAGGGAATTATTTTGGTTGATACAAAATATGAATTTGGTATTATCGATGGTAAAATTATCCTAATTGATGAAATTCATACACCGGATTCATCAAGATTCTGGAGTCTGGAAGATTACAAAAAAGACTCAACAAAAGTAGATTCTATCGATAAGGAATATGTACGTCAGTGGTTGTTGGAAAATAAAGTTGATGGCATACTTCCTGAAGTATTAGCAGATGAAGTTATTGAGGAAACGAAAAGACGTTATCTCGATATACACCAGCGTATCACAGGTGAGAATTTAAATTATGATTTCAATGAAGACATTTTTGATCGAGTTAAGAGAAATCTTATTTCAGAAGGACTTATCAGAGATGGTTATGTTATAGTAATAATGGGATCACCAATGGATTTGCCACATTGTGAGAAGATTAAATCTCATCTGGAAAAATATAATGTTTATGTAGATATGAGAGTAACATCTGCCCATAAGAATGGAGAAAGAATTGGTGGAATTACAGAAGTATATAATAATTCTTTTGAACCGGGATGTGTTATTGCAGTTGCTGGAAGATCAAATGGATTGGGTGGCGCATTAGCTGCAAATTTGGCCATACCGCTTATAAATTGTCCTCCCTTTAAAGATAAGGTAGATATGATGGTTAATATTAATTCTTCACTTGTTATGCCTTCCAAAACTCCTGCCTCTACTGTTATTGATGTTAGTTCTGCTGCACTTGCTGCTCTACGAAGCTTGAATCTGCAAAGGTTGAAAGCTGTTTTTAGAAAAGAAATTCAGGATGTTAAGGAATCACTCATAAAAGCAGATGATGAGATAAAGAATAGTTGAATCTGAAAGAGGTTTGAAATGAATATTGCTGTAATAGGTTCAGGTGGTAGGGAACATGCGATTGCCTGGAAACTGGAACAAAGCGAATTAGTTGATAAAGTATATGTTCTTCCCGGTAATGGTGGAACTGAAAACAATGTAAATATTGATGTTAATAATTTTGAAATGATATTAAACTTTTGCAGACATAATACAATAGAACTTATATTTGTGGGTCCAGAAGATCCTTTAGCAGCAGGAATTGTTGATTTCTTTGCAGATACTCCTGTAAAAGTTTTTGGTCCTGATAAAGCTGGAGCACAACTTGAAGGCTCGAAGATCTATGCAAAAAGATTCATGCAAAAATATGGTGTAGCTACCGGAGCTTATCAAGATTTTGGTGGGGTTAAAAATGATTGCTGTCAGCAATTAACAATTTTCCCAAAAGATACAATTAAAAAAATGAATGGCAATTGCGTTATCAAATATGATGGACTTGCAGCGGGAAAGGGTGTATTTGTATGTTCTACGCAAGAAGAAGCAATGGTAGCATTAGATGAAGTCTATTCCAAATATGGGGAAGATGCTTCTTATTTAATTGAAGAAAGATTAGAGGGAGATGAACTTTCAATTCTTGCTTTTACAGATGGGAAAGATTACCAATTATTACTTCCATCACAAGATCACAAACAATTACTAGATGGTGACAAAGGGCCAAATACAGGTGGTATGGGAGCATTTTGTCCGGTTCCCTTCTACAACGATGAACTCAAAAAACAAATTGAAAACGATATAATTAAGCCAACTATGCAAGGTATAAAAGAAGAAGGTTATAAATACAAAGGTGTAGTTTATTTCGGATTAATGATAACGGAAAACGGACCAAAATTATTGGAATATAATGTTCGCTTGGGTGACCCGGAAACTGAAGTAGTTCTACCTGCTATGAAAAGTGATTTAGTTGAATTATTGCTCTCATGTTTTGATGGTTCTCTAGTAGATTACAAAATGGAATTCAATGATGGATTCTTTGTTGATGTAGTTCTTGTATCTGGCGGCTATCCAGCTGAATACAAAAAAGGATATCATATTTGTGGAATAAAAGATGATCAGGAATTACTTTTTCATGCAGGAACTAAAAAAGTTGATTTTCAAGTTGTTTCATCTGGTGGAAGAGTGTTAAATGTTGTTGAACATGGCGGTACGCTTGAGGAAGCTATTGATAGAGCATATAATAAAGTGAATGATTATTACTTCGAAGATATGTTTTACAGGAAAGATATTGGCAGAAGAAAGTGAAAATTAAAGAGATTATTATACTAATTTCTGGTCGTGGCAGTAATATGAAGGCAATTGCCAAGAACGTTCAATCTGGTAATCTTAAAGATATTTGCAAAATACAATCTGTTTTTTCCAATAAAGCAAATGCTGAAGGGTTACAATTGGCTGACGAATTAGGAATTCAAAGCCATTGTATTCCATCAAAAGGGGAAAAACGAAAAACTTACAATAATATGCTTTTGGAATGGTTAAAAAAAAGGAATCCTGACTATATAATTTTAGCAGGTTATATGAAGATACTATCAGCTGAGATCATACGGGAATTCCCGAAAAAGATAATTAATATTCATCCTGCAGACACCGCGGAACATCAAGGTTTACATGGTTATGATTGGGCTTTTGAGAATAAATTAATAACAACAAAAATTACAGTTCATTATGTTGATGAGGGACTTGATACAGGAAAAATTATCGGACAAAGCATAGTTGATCTTATTGGATGTAATTCTTTAGAAGAGGTTGAACAAGAAGGTTTGAATATTGAGCATGAATTCTATAGTGAGTGTTTGAAAAAGATATTTGAGGATTAATGAAAAAAATAGCAATAATTGATTTTGGTGGGCAATATACTCACCTAATAGCACGACGTATTCGTAACTTAGGAGTTTACAGCGAAATATACCATCCAGAAGAATTCTCAGTTAACCAAGATATCATTGGCATGATCTTCTCCGGTGGACCACAATCTGTGAATGCGGATGATGCATATCGCATTAATATTAACATAAATGATATTGAAATTCCCATATTAGGAATATGTTATGGGCATCAGATATTAGCCTCAATGTTAGGTGGAATAATTGAAAGCGGTGAGAATAAAGAATACGGATTTACCATTATTACATGTGAAGAAGATTCGGTACTTTTTGCTGGATTAGAGCTAAAGCAATCAGTTTGGATGAGTCACGGAGATCATGTTTCAAAATTACCTGAAAGTTGCAAAATCACAGCTTCTTCTGATACGATCAAAATCGCTTCTTATGAATCACTTGATCAAAAATTCTTTGGAGTCCAATTTCATCCTGAAGTTACACATACAACAAATGGTTTGAAAATGCTGGATAAATTCATCTCAGTTTGTACACAAGATCGTAATTGGAATCCTCATAATTTTAAAGAATCACTCATCAAGCAGATCAAGGATGAATCAAAGGGTAGAAAGTTAGTTCTTTTGCTTTCAGGTGGCGTGGATTCACTTGTTGCACTAGAATTATGTATTCAGGCTTTGGGAAATGAGAACGTTTATTCAATTCATATTGATACAGGATTTATGCGCCAAAATGAGTCATCAGAAATTATGAAATATTTTGCTAAACTTTGTTTTAGGAACATCAAGATAATTAATGCTGAAGAGTCATATCTAAAAGAATTGGATAGTATTGTTGAACCTGAAGCAAAACGACTAATTATTGGAAAAATGTTTGTAGATATCGCTAATAATGAACTTGCGGAATTAGAAGAACAGGAAGAATTGATGCTAGTGCAAGGTACAATATACCCAGACACTATAGAAAGTGGATCAACAGATAAAGCAGCAAAAATAAAAACTCATCATAATCGTGTAAGTGAAATTGAGAAATTGATAGAAGAAGGCAGAATAATTGAGCCTATTAAAGAATTATATAAAGATGAAGTTCGCAAATTAGGAGATGAATTAGGATTGCCGCAAAAACTTGTTTACCGTCATCCATTCCCAGGTCCGGGTTTAGCTATCCGAGTTATTTGTTCAGATACTGATAAACCATCCAACAATTTTTTAAACGACAACACAAAATTAAATGAGATACTTTCTGAATTTGCTTTAACAGGAAATATCCTGCCGATTAAAAGTGTTGGTGTTCAGGGAGATTTCCGAACATATCACCATCCGGCTGTTATTTGGTTCAAAGAAGGAATTGAACCAAATTGGGAAATATTGAAAATTGCAGCATCCAAAGCTATCAATAAAATCCAATCGGTTAATAGAATTGTTTTCAGTACAAAATCTGTTGATTTGAAGCTGAAAAAACTTTTTCTAAAAAAAGATGTTGTTGATAAGCTTAGAGAAGTGGATGCTGTGTTAAGAGAAAACACAGATCACATCCCAGAGATCTGGCAGATGCCGGTTGTAAGTTTACCATTGTTTAATGAAACAGAGCAAACATTTGTAATGCGTCCAGTATGTTCTACAGATGCAATGACTGCCAGTGTTTATGAAATGGATTTCACAGAATTCCAAAGACTCTCAAATTTAATTCGAAAGATCGATTGTGTTGGAAACCTACTTTATGATATAACAACCAAACCACCGGGTACTATTGAATGGGAATAAAAATTAAATATATTTATAAATAATTTACTTATTTGAAAGTATTTGATTATTAAATTTGCTCCAAAATAGTTGTGAATAATTAAATTGAAAGTGAATTCAGGAGACATAAGTGAAAGAGAAAACCAGAGAAAATGTATATAAGGCATTCATAGGTGAAGCAAAAGCCTATTTTCGATTAGCTGCTTTTGCCGAAAGAGCCGATGATGAAGAATTTCCCCAAATTGCTCACTTGTTCAGAGCAATTGCCCAGGCAGAACATGTGCATGCAACCAACCATTTAAAACTATTAGAAGATCTTATTGTAAGTGAT
>CAXCCM010000005.1:0-34544 GCA_963981005.1 uncultured bacterium
TCCGTATGTTGATTCCAAAATTAGATAATCTACATTATAAACTTGATCAGGTTCTTTCAATACTGGAATCTCAGGACGTCCAAGGTCTCCACTGAATAGAATTTTACGAGATTTATCATCTATTTTAGTTTTAATATCAATTAGTGCAGAACCCAAAATATGACCGGAATCATGAAGTTTGATCCTAGTATTTTCAGAGAGTTTGAAAAAATCTCCATAATGGATAGGATGAAATAAATTAAGAGTTTTTATCGCATCTTCTTTTGTGTATAAAGGTTCTGCAGGTGAATGTTTGGAAAATCCTTTCTTGTTAGCCCATTTTGCATCTTCTTCTTGAATATGTGCACTATCTTTTAACATCACCTTACACAATTCTGCAGTTGCATGTGTACAAATTATTTTTCCATTAAATCCTTCCCTTACGAACTTTGGTAAGTAACCACTATGATCTATATGAGCATGAGTAAGAATTACAAAATCGAAGCTAGAAGGTGGAACTGGAAAAACCTCCCAATTTTTTAATCTTATTCTTTTTGGGCCCTGAAACATTCCACAGTCGATTAGTATATTTTTCCCATCGATCTCTAAATGAAAACGAGATCCGGTTACTGTTCCAGTTGCTCCGTAAAAAGTGAGTTTTGCCATTTTCCCTCCAGAATTTTATCCATTTTCCATTTGATATAAACTTAATTAGATTGCAAGTAAATAATATTACTATATTTAATGATTATTGAAAAAAATCGATCTTAATTGAGGAGTGTTATTATTTTAACTTATTACTTCCCAATGCAGAAATTTGCAAAAATATTATTCAGGATATCATCAGAGGTGATTTTGCCAATGATCTCTTCTAAAGCTGTACTCGCTTCTTTCAGGTCGAAAGCGGTAAATTCATATCCCATATTATTATTCAGAGATTCTAAAGCTTTATTCACAGATAGTGCTGCTTTTGTTACGGCTGTAATTTGCCTTGTATTTGTAAGAATTCCTGAATGTAATTCCTCTTCAGAAATTTCAATGTCATTCAATAGAGAACTTTTAAGCTCAGAAAGTCCTGAGTTATCATTTGTAGAACAAATTACATACCCGTCTTTCTGAAATTGTTGGAGCTCTTTTTCTTTAAATTTATCAGATTTATTTAGGATTTTTATAATTTTATTGGCGTCTACAATTTTGGTGAGCGTATCATATTCTTTTTTATTTTCATCACCATCGATAACAAACAAAATTTTATGTGAACCCTCAATGATCTCATAAGAACGTTTTATTCCTATCGTTTCAATTTGGTCGGTAGTGTTTCGTAATCCGGCAGTATCAAAAACTCGAACAAGATAGCCATCAAGAGAGATCATCTCTTCCAAATAGTCACGTGTAGTTCCCGGAATTGGAGTTACTATCGCACGCTCAGTTTCAAGAAGAGAATTAAAAATGCTGGATTTCCCAACATTTGGTGCACCTACCAGACTAACTTTTAATCCATCTTTTATGATTAATCCTTCTTCTCCGGTTTTAGCAAGTCGCTTCAACTCTGAGTGAAGTTTGGCTAATCCAATTATTAACGTTTCATTATCCAACTCATCAAGATCATTTTCTAAAAAGTCAATTTCAAGCTCAAGTTGAGTACGAAAATCAGTTAATTGCGATAGAAGTTTTTCTATCCGTTTGCGTAAACTACCTTCATATTGTTGCAAAGCAGCAAGATGGGAAATTTTTGTTTTTGCAGTTAGCAAATCTCCAACAGCCTCTGCTTGTGTAAGTCCCATTTTGTCGTTTAGGAACGCACGCTGTGTAAATTCTCCAGGTTCAGCTAATCGTGTGTCACGAAGTAATATTGTTAGAATTTGATTTGTAATGAAGGTACTGCCATGACACGAAATTTCTATAACATCTTCACCAGTATAACTGTGAGGTGATCTGAAAACGGTTGCTATAACTTCGTCTACAAGTTTATCATTATCTATAATGTGGCCAAATATTGCTTTATGTGAAGGTTGATCTGTAAGACCTAATTTGCTTTGAAATGTTTTGGAAACTACATTTATTGCATCTTCTCCGCTAACTCTGAGAACCGAAATTCCGCCAACTCCTAAGGGTGTTGAAATCGCAGAAATTGTATCGTGAGAATATTCCATTGTTTTTTATTTTAAAATTGAGATTATCTCTTTCACTATTTTTTTGGGTGTTATTCCAATCATATCTTTTAGTTGTTCTACAGTTCCGTGTTCAATGAATTCATCTGGAATTCCAAAAGAATATACCCTTACATTTGAATTTGAAAAATAGGATTTTACGGTGTCACCAAAACCACCAATAAGTGCATTATCTTCAATGGTAATTATTGTATGAATTTTTTTCTCAAGATCCTCAAATAAATTAGTATCAAGCGGTTTAAGAAAACGTGGATTAATAAGATATGGATTAATATTAGGAAGTTTTTCTTTTAATTCCTTATAGATTATCTCTGCATCTTCCATTGCTTTTCCAACACCCACAATTGCTACATCTTTTCCATCATGATCAATTACGCCCTTTCCAATTTTAACCGGTTCAATTTTTCTATTCAAATATTTTGCACAACCTCGTGGATAACGGATAACAATAGGTCCGTCTTTGTAATCAGCTGCAAACTCAAGCATTGCAGAAAATTCTTCTGCGTTTGTTGGAATAAGAATTTGAAGTCCGGGAATCAAATTAAGATAAGAAAGATCAAAAATGCCATGATGTGTAGCTCCATCATCACCAACGAGTCCTGCACGATCTAAACAGAAAACAATAGGTAATTTTTGTAGAGCAACATCATGAATAATCTGATCAAATGCTCTTTGCAGAAAAGTGGAATAGATCGCTACAAATGGCTTGATACCCTGAACAGCAAGTCCACCTGCAAAAGTTACCGCATGCTGTTCTGCAATGCCTACATCAAAAAACTGAGTAGGGAATTTCTCTGCATACTCGGCTAAACCTGTACCATCTGTCATTGCTGCAGTTATTGCAACAATATTCTTGTTTTTAGAAGCGATTTTGCAAAGCGTATTTCCAAAAACTTTTGAATATGTTTCAGCTTTTTTTTTCTTACTTTTTCCGGTTTCTATTTCATAAGGTCCTAATCCGTGAAAACGTGATGCGTCATCTTCTGCATGCTCATAACCTTTTCCTTTCTGAGTTACTATATGAACAAAAATGGGTCCGTTAAGATTTGTTTTAATTTTATGGAAGATCCGTATCATTCTAGGAATATCATGTCCGTCTATGGGGCCAAGATATTTGAAGCCGAGATCTTCGAAAATAATATTTGGAGCTATTGAGTTTATCATATTTTCTTCAAGTGCACGAGCACTTAGGATTACCCTTCTGCGAATACGATGCGGAAGATGTTGAACAAAATCGTATATAAGATTTTTTGTTGCATTATAGGGTTTGCTTACTAACATATTAGTTAAATATGATTGCAAAGCTCCAACATTTTTAGAGATAGAAAAGTTATTATCATTCAAAATTACTATCATATCTTTCTGAAGATGTCCAACATGATTTAATGCTTCAAAAGAAATTCCACCGGTAAGAGCACCATCACCAATAACAGCAATTGCTCTTCCTTTGTTACCTTGTATCTCTTTTGCTACAGCAATTCCAAGTGCGGCTGAGATAGAAGTGCTGGCATGACCAACACCAAAAGCATCATAATCGCTTTCAAAAATATTATTAAATCCGCTTAATCCATTAAATTGACGAAGAGTATCAAATTTTTCATTTCTTTCTGTAAGTATTTTGTAAGCGTAAGATTGATGCCCTACATCCCATACTATCCTATCTTCTAAAGGATCGAACATTTTAAGTATTGCAATTGCAAGGTCTGTAGCTCCTAAACTGGGAGCAACATGACCACCTGTTTTTGCAGTGACCTGAATTATTCGCTTTCTAACATCTTCTGCTAATTCCTGAAGTTGTGCAATAGAAAGTTTCTTCACATCTTTCGGTGTTTTTATTTTTTCTAACATTACCTAACCTTTTTTATTTAAACCAAAAAACAAATTTAATAAACTGTGTTGTCAATTAAAATCCACAACTCGGTCTGTGATCCAGTTCAAAATTTTATCGATCCCTCTCTTCTTTAAAGATGAGCAAGCAAATATTTGTTGATCTGTTAAGTTAAGGCCAGTCTTCAATTTTAATATTGCAGCATTTGCCTTTGATTTTGGGATCTTATCAGATTTTGTAGCAGCTACCATGAATGGAATCTTCATAGACTGCAACATTTGGATCATGAGTATGTCCTTTGGGTCAGCTTTGTGCCTGATATCTACAAGAGCAATGACTCCCCTGAGTTGTTGCCTGTTCTCAAAGAAAGTTAGGATCATCTTTTTCCAGGAGTCACGTTGAGTTTTACTTACTTTTGCATAACCGTATCCGGGTAGATCTACAAAACTGAAGAATCCTTCCAGCTCTTTTTTATCAATTTTAAATCTGATCTCGAAAAAATTTATCAATCGTGTTTTGCCAGGTTTATTACTTACTTTGGCGATGCTCTTCCTATTTAAGAGAGTATTTATTAGAGTTGATTTCCCAACATTAGATTTTCCCGCAAAGGCAATTTCTGCAAAAGCTGTTGGATGATAATCTACTGGTTTAACTGCGCTTTTTACAAATTTAGATTCTACAATTCTCATTAGTTATCCAATTATTCAAAATAGATCATTGAGGTAATATCAGATTCCCAAACTTCAACATCTGCCATCTTGCAATATGGAACTTCAATTCTCTTTTTCATCTCTTTATAAATGAATTTTGCAATGTTTTCTGATGTTGGATTTATCCCTTTGAAATGTTCCAGTTCATTCAAGTAAGTGTGGTCAAGCATCATCATGATCTCACTCAAGCTTTTTTTAACTTCTCCATAATCTATTGTCATTCCAATTTCATCAACTTTTTCACATAAAATACCAATACGTACTTTCCAATTATGACCATGAAGGTTCTTACATAAACCTTCGTATCCATCTAATTTATGAGCAGATGAGAAATCTGAAGTTACATTAAGTTTATACATAACTCCTCCTTACTTCATATTCAAAACAACCTCGAATTAATTTTGGGTGCTTTATTTGTAAAGAACTTTAATAATTGACAAAATGAGTGCTCCTTAGAATTTTCCAAGCTGAAATAAATGATTGATGAGGGATTTTATGAAATGCAACGGTATGAGAAAAGAAAAAACAAAAAGTGGTAGAAAAATAGATGTTAAATGTAATACAGAACTAGATAAACATGCAATTTTTTGTAATGTATGTGGTAAGCCTACAGGTGCACTTTCTGGTCCGCTTTCTGCAAAATTAAATTATCAAAAAGTTTGGGAGAAATTCAAACCAATCAAATCTCAATATTATTCATTTTCAATTTATATAATTCTTAATTCATTTTTACTTATTGGTTTGGGAATTTTCTTCAGTGTGGATCTAGCAGAGAGTTTCAAAATTGATCACTACCTCTTTACAAATCTCATGTTGCTTATTTTAGTTCCATTTACACTCATTCCATTTGGCTTTAAAGAAAATTTTACTGACGAACCTTTTAAAATTTCAATGTATTTTCAAGCTCTTAAACATTACCCAAAATTTTTCCTGCTAGTTCTTGTAAATATTCTTTACTTCTTACTCTTAAAAATATTGTGCACGGGTTATATTTTAGGAATTACAATAGATCCTATTCTTCATCCTGTCAGGTTTATTTTGGTTCTTTATTGGATAGTAATCACATTCCCAGCAGTTCTGCTGATCGTTCGTAAGAAAATGAATCCGATAAAAGCTGTAATCGTTTGTTATAAAGCAAGTGCAGAAACACGTTGGCAACAATTCTTTATTATGTTCAGGCTTTTTATTATGAACATTATTGGTGCCGCAATGGCAGGATTTGGCTTGTTGATTACGATTCCATTTACATATATTCTAATCGAAAAATATTACCACAGTTTAGATGAATTCGAACTATTTGATTAATATAATTCAACACAGATCATCAGGAGTAGAATGGAACATTTAAGAATTGGAATTGTTGGAAATATCGGTGTTGGAAAATCTACCTTAGTTGATGCGGCAAGTAAAGAACCATTTAGTGAAATTTTACTTTCGACTATTCCCAATAGAATCGGTGATGAAAAAGTATACTCTTTTCAGGAGAAATTCAATCCTAAAGTTTTAGATGCATTTTATGAAGATCCGATCGAGAATGCTTTTATGGCACAGATCGAATTTTTTAATGGCAGATTAGACAGACAACGTCAGATAGAGAACAGAAAAGGAATTGTACTAGAGGATAGAACTTTAGCAGAAGATTATCACATTTTTGGTATGGCACAAAAGATCATGGGTAACATGACCGAAGAAGAATTTTTGGCTTATCAGCGCAATTATGATCTGATGACCCAAGAGATCACGTTGCCAGATCTTATTGTATATTTAAAAGCTGATGTTCCTGTTCTTTTAGAAAGAATAAAGGAACGCGGAAGAAAAAGTGAAGCAACTATTCCAAAAGAATATTTGGAACAATTAAACCAACTTTACGATCAGTTTATTAATCGTCATGTTACATGCCCTGTTCTGGTAATAGATGCAAATGTAGATACTCCAATTATTAAATATATTGAAGCTACAATAAAAATAATAGCTGAGAGAATAAGATCTTTAGAGTTACGTGTGACAACGCCGGGAATAAGTAAATGGGTAACTTTACCAGAAACTGCAGCGACCCTGAAAGCAATTGATGCAGAAACAAAATTAGAGAAATTCCTAATGGAAAATCCAAAACTTATTTCTGTAGCTGGAAATGTTGGTTTAGGAAAATCAACCTTAACAGCGATCATGCAGCGGAGTTTAAAGATAAATGGTTTATATGAGAATCCTGAAGAAAATCCGCTTTTAGAGAAATTTTTAAAAGATAAGAAAACATATTGTTACGATCTTCAACTTCATTTTTTAGATATGCGTAAAGAGCTTCAAATGAAAGGAACTACGGGCAAAGAGAGTTTTGTGATGGATAGATCTCTACCGGAAGACTTGCTGGTCTTCTGTTATCAGTTCCATAAAGATGGGTTTTTGGATCGTGATGAGCTTGATCTGCTAACTGTAAAATTCAAATCTGTGTGTAATAAAATCCCTTCTTCTGATCTTTTAATCGTGTTAAAAGGTAGAACAGATCTTGCTTGGAGCAGAATTCAGCAGCGCGGAAGAGAAATGGAAATGGAAGGTGGTTGGAGTAGAAGCGATATAGATGCCCTGAATGGATGGTATAGAACTTATACTAACGATGTTTGTAGATTTGGATACCATAAAGGAAGAGTTATCGAGATCAATGTAGAAAAGATAGATTTCACAAACCGTATACATGTTGGATACATTTTTGAGATAATTTACAACGCCTTAACAGAGGATTAGATAATATAAAATCGTCATTGTGATGAATCTTTCTAAAGAATTCTTTATAATCTAGGGGAATGAAATGAAGAAATTATTTATTTTACTCATTATAGTAATAACAAGTTTTACATTTGCAGATGACATCAGCTTATTACGTAAATCTTTAATAATGTCAACCCTGTGGCAATCTACATCTGCAGAATATCGGGCACTTGCACATCAAGCATATAATATTGCCAGATTACGTTTGGATGAAGACCTGAAAATTAAACGAGCACAGAAAAGAGCAATAATTGTAGATGCCGATGAAACAGCTATTGATAATTCATCTTTTCAAGCTAGAATGATAGTTGATGGTGACACATACAGTAATGATTTTGATAATTGGGTAGAAAGTGCTGAGGCAAAAGCAGTACCGGGTGCACTGGATTTTCTAAACTATGCACATGAAAATGGTTGTGAAATCTATTATATTTCTAATAGGAAATTGCATCACATAGAGGGTACGCTTAATAACTTAAAAGCTCTGGGTTTCCCACAAGCAACAAAAACTCATATCCTTTTAAAAGATGATACTTCCGATAAAGGCATTCGAAGAGATTTTGTTGCAGAAAATTATTTTATTGTAATGCTTATCGGAGATAATCTGATAGATTTTGAAGATATATTCCGCAAAAAAAGTATTGAAGAAAGATACTTGTCAGTAGAAAAATTTAAAGATGAATTTGGCAAAAAATTTATCATTCTTCCAAACCCAATGTATGGGGAATGGGAGAAGACTCTTTATGGTGGAACTAGACAAATCCCGGAGAAAGAGAAAGAAAAAAAATTGTGGGAACATTTGAACAAGAATAAATAAAAAGTATGTAATTCATACTTTTATAACCACTTATATGTTTAAAAAGTGATGTTACTCATAGTCGATAAACCATAAATAAATAAATTTATTAATATATAAACAACTATTATTTTTTTCAGCTTGACATTTGAAGAGCACAAAACAACTTTTTCGCATAGTCGTGTTAAAAATAAAAGGGGGAAGTTATGAAAAAAATTGGTTTGATTGTAATTCTTACAGTTTTGTTGACCCTGCCATTATACGCGCAAGTTGGAAAAATTGCCGGGCGGGTTACTATCGAGAACAGTGGACAACCACTTGCTAATGCTGCAATTATATTAGTTGGTGCAGAGCAAGGTGCCTACACAAAAGATAATGGTACTTTCACACTCACTGATGTTCCTGTTGGTTCTATTGAAGTTCAGTTTCGTTATATGGGATATGGAACTCAAACATTGGAAGTTGAAGTTATCGAAAATGAAACAGCAATTGTAAATGTTAAACTTGTTGTTGAGTCAATCGGTATTGAAGGAATTAAGATCGTATCTGATCGTGCAAAGGAACGTCAAACTCCTGTTGCTTTTACAGATATAGATAAAGAAGAGATGCAAGCTCAGCTTGGTTCTAGAGATATTCCATTAGCTTTAGTTACAACACCTAGTGTATATGCTACAGATCAAGGTGGCGGTGCTGGTGATGCTAGAGTTAATGTAAGAGGTTTTGACCAACGTAATGTTGCTATTATGATCAATGGTGTTCCTGTGAATGATATGGAAAATGGTTGGGTATACTGGTCTAACTGGGATGGAGTTGGTGATGCAACTTCCTCAATTCAGATGCAGAGAGGCCTTAGTGCTGTTAACCTTGCTACACCATCTATTGGTGGAACAATGAACATTATTACCGACCCAACTGCAATGAGAGCAGGTGTAGATTTTAAACAAGAATTCGGTAGTGGTGGATTTTTAAAATCAACTCTTTCAGCTGGTTCTGGGCTTATCAATAATAAATTTGCTGTTAGCGCAGTAGGTGTAAGAAAAACTGGTGATGGTATTGTTGATAAAGCTTGGACTGATGCATGGGCTTATTACTTAAGTACAGGTTGGAATATTAACGCCAATAATAAACTTGAATTCTACGTAGTTGGCGCTCCTCAAAGACATGGCCAAAATCTTTACAAACAAAATATCGCAGTTTATGATGCTGAATATGCAGAAGATCTTGATGATTATGATCCATTAGCATTAGATGAATTTGATGAAGGTGGACGTGAGTATAATCAAAACTGGGGCAATGTTAGTGCAGATTATGAAGGAAAACAATGGTGGAATGATGATGAACATGATCGTTTCGACGAAGAATTCATTAATGAAAGAGAGAACTTCTATCATAAACCACAAGTTAATTTAAACTGGTACACAAAACTTAATGAAGATTTCAATGTTTACTCTATTCTTTATTACTCAGGTGGTAAAGGTGGTGGAACAGGTACATATGGTAGTATCGAATGGGATTACTCTACACCTACTAGAACTGCTGATTGGGATGCAACAATAGCAGTTAATGATACTGCAAGTGCTGGTTCTGAAGGTATTCTTCGTAATAGTAGAAACAACCAGTGGACAATTGGTGCAATTTCTAAAGCATATTATACAATTAATGAGAATCTCCAAACTTCTTTCGGTATCGATTGGAGAACAGCGGAAATTGAACATTACAGAGAAGTTCGTGACCTCTTAGGTGGAGAATATTACTATTATGATGGTAACGATTTCGATACAGCTGCTGATTATGAAAAAGTTCTTGGAGATAAAATTGCTTATAACAACACAAACACTGTTGATTGGATGGGTGGATATCTTCAAGGTGAATATTCTAAAGATGCAATTACAGCATATATGATGGGTGGACTTTCATCAATTAAATATTCATTTGTAGATCATTTTGCTGATGATGGCGAAGGTAACGAAGCAGAAGCTGAGACAGAATGGATCAAAGGTTTCCAAGTAAAAGGTGGATCTAGTTTTATTCTTAATGAAAGCATTGATATGTATGGAAATGCTGGTTATGTTTCTAAAGTTCCAATATTTGATGATGTGATAGATGATGGAAATGCAACTGTTGCAGAAGATCCATCAAATGAAGAATTCTTATCATTCGAAGCTGGATTGAATTTCCATGGATTAGACGGACAGTTAGGTGTAAAATCTAACTTCTATTTCACTGGTTGGTCAAATAGAACTCTTTCTAGAGGTGTAACAAACGAAGATGGTACTGAAGGTCTTATCTTTATTAGTGGTATGGATTCACGTCATATGGGTATTGAAATAGAAAGTAGCTACAGACCTATTTATATGGTACAAGTAGATCTTGCTCTTTCTATGGCTAATTGGACATATTTAAATGATGTATCTGCAACTTATGATGATTACGGTTCAGCAGGAGAAATTGATACATTGAACATTTATGTTAAAGATCTGAAAGTTGGTAATGCTCCACAAACTCAAATCTCATTTGGAACTTCATTATTCCCACTCGAAGGTCTTAGAGCTCAGTTTGTAGTTCAGCATTATCGCGATCAGTATGCTGACTTTAATCCTTTTGATAGAACAGATGTAGATGATACAACTCAAAGTTGGAAGATTCCAGATTACACAAAATTGAACTTCCATTTAAATTATCAGCTTCCTGTTAATTTCAAAGGTATAAGTGTTGGTGTATTTGCTCATTTATTTAATGTACTTGATTCTGTATTTATTCAAGATGCAACAGATAACAGTCGATACAATGGTTTCGACGGTGATCATGATGCAGATGATGCTGAAGTTTACTTTGGCGCTCCTAGAACATTTAATGCAGGACTGAACATTACTTTCTAAATAGATATACACAATGTTACTTTAGGGGAAGCTTTCTGGCTTCCCCTTTTTTTATCTCAACATTATCTTTTATTTGACTAATTACTAAACAATTAAATTTATCCTCTGGAATGTATTATGCATATTAAAAAATGATATATTAATAAAAAAATGGAGATCGTTTGCTAGAAGCAAGCCGACTCTTAGGAGAAAAAATGTTAAAAAATTTATTTATTGTTGTATTACTTACTGCATCATTATTTCTCATGGCAGATACATATGACCTACGGAATGTAGGTGGTGAGAATTATGTGCCAGCCGTTAGAGACCAGGGACCATATGGTACTTGCTGGACATTTGGAGCTTATGCCTCTATGGAAGGGAATATGTTGATAAGTGGTGCCTGGACCGTTGCCGGAGAAACAGGAGAACCAAATTTAGCCGAAAGACATTTAAATTGGTGGAACGGATTTAATATGCATAACAATGATGATACCGATCCTCCAACAGGTGGTGGATTAGAAGTTCATATGGGTGGAGATTATAGAGTTACAACAGCGTATCTTACCCGTGGTGAGGGAGCAATACGCGAAACTGATGCTCCTTATACAAGCAATTCTACAGCACCAGATAGATGGTCATCAAGTTATCATTATTTTTACGCTAGAGATGTAGAATGGTACAAATTAGAAGACGATCTTTCTAATATTGATATAATTAAGCAAACAATTATAGATAATGGAGTATTGGGAACTTGTATCTCGTATAATAATTCATTCATTTCAAATTATAATCATTATCAACCACCTGCAAATTCTGATGATCCAAATCATGCAGTTTCTATAATTGGGTGGGATGATGATCATGCTACTCAAGCACCATTAGCAGGAGCTTGGTTAGCTAGGAACAGCTGGGGCCCGAATTGGGGAAACAGTGGCTATTTTTGGATATCGTATTACGATAAGCACTCATGCCGAAATATAGAAATGGGAGCCATTTCATTCCAAAATGTAGAGCCAATGGTTTATGATAATGTCTACTATCACGATTATCACGGATGGCGTGATACACTATCAATTGCAACAGAAGCATTCAATGCTTTTGAAACAACAAGTACACAAACAATAGAAGCAGTAAGCTTTTTTACTGCTGTAGATTACGTTGATTACATTGTAAGAATATATGATGATTTTGATGGAAATGTACTTTCTAATGAACTTGCTGTTGTTTCTGGTGATTATGATCATGCAGGATTTCATACTGTAAACCTTGATGCTGGTATTTCATTGAATGAAGGAGACGATTTTTATGTTTACTTAAATCTCTCAGATGGTGGACATCCTTATGATAGAACCTCAGATGTACCTGTATTACTAGGTGCTGTTTATCGAACAATAGTCGAGTCATCTTCCAATCCTGAAGAAAGCTATTATAAGAGTGGTGCAGATTGGTTAGATTTCTATGATTATAATGATCCATCAGGATTCCAAAATACTGGAAATTTTTGTATAAAAGCATTATCAATTGATGGTGCGAGTGGTACAAATCCACCACAGGGCTTAGGTTTTGAAATATTAGATTACAATAATATCGTACTTACTTGGAATGCTGGAAGTACAGGTGCTTTGAGTTATAATATTTATAAAGATGGTGATTTCTTGGCTGAAGTTTCTAATACGCCATATCCAACAACAACCTACTTTGATGCAGATCTTGATGATGGCGAATATTCATATTATGCTACAGCAGTTTATGATACGGGAGAATCTGATCCTTCCAATACTGTTTCAATTGATCTCGTACTCCCAGTTCCAACTGATTTTGAAGCAGTATCTTTAGGTACGAATATTTCACTAAGCTGGGAAGCCATAGATTCCTCTAGAGACTTCATTGATTACAATATCTATAAAAACAGCGAATTGCTAGATAGTACAACTCAACTATTTTACTTCGATCAGAATGTTCCAACAGGTACATATTCTTATTATGTGACAGCAAGTTATAGTGGGGGTTGGGAATCTGAACCAAGTACTATTGTAGAAATTGAACATACTGATGTTAATGGAATTCAAATTCCACTTGCTAATTTACTGAAAGGTAATTATCCAAATCCATTCAACCCTGAAACGACAGTCTATTTCTCAGTTGAAGCAACTTCTTCATTGGTAAATATTGAAGTTTATAATTTGAAGGGTCAAAAAATTAAAACTCTAGTCAGTGAACAATTATCTTCAGGAAGTCATTCCGCAGTTTGGAATGGAAAAGATGATTTAGGAAAATCAGTTGCATCAGCTGTATATCTGTACAAAATGAGAACTGGAAATTATACTTCTACTAAGAAAATGATCTTAATGAAGTAAATAAACTAGAAGAATATTAAGAATCTTTCAGGGTGCATATTTTATGCACCCTGAATGCTAATGTATATTGAAAAGTAGAGGAATTATGAAAATTGTATCATGGAATATTGCAAATTATGATGATCATCCAAAATGGATTACCAGAAAAAATTTAATAGCAGATGAAATAATTAAAGCAGATGCAGATATTCTTGCTTTGCAGGAAGTTAGATTTAATAAAGATCACCCAAGTACAAAAGCAACCTATATGAATTCTGCAGAACAAATTCTTTCACAACTACAAAGTAAGAATAAGTTTTTAGATGCAAAAATAATTACTCAACCCGCAATGCATTACCAAGCAAATGGTTTTTGGGAGGGACTTACGATAATCTCTAAAAATGATATCATGGAAACAGGCAGTATATTTCATTCTCATATTCATAACCAAAAAGATATGAACAAACGAGTTACACAATACTCTGCAATAGTTTCAAATAATTTAGTTTTCTTCCTTTTCAATACTCATTTCTCTTATGATGAGATGAATTTGAGATCTAATATTGGTGAGGTGATGAGCTATACAGATAGATTTGCAGGATATCCAATGATCTTGTTAGGAGATATGAATGCAACACCAAATAATGAAAATATTCACAAACTTACAATGCAGGGATTTATAGATATTTGGAACAAGCTGAATCCTAAGAATGATGGATTCTCATATCCAAGCAAAGAACCGATAAAAAGAATTGATTTCTGCTGGGCAAATGAAGCAATTGCAAATGAGATAAAAGAGATAAAATTAATTGGAAACAAACCCAACAAAGATGGGATTTATCCATCCGACCATCTGGGATTAGCTATTGAAATATAACAAAATTTATACAATATAAATATGAGCAAAATTAGAACAGACCTATTACTATTGGTTTCAGCACTTATTTGGGGATTTGCTTTTGTTGCTCAAAGAGCGGGAATGCAATATATTGGCCCGTTTACATACAATGCAATTCGCTTTGCAATGGGTGGATTATTTTTAATTCCATTTGTATATAAGAAAAAAGTATATAACAAAAGCACTGCAAAAGTAAATTTTAAGTATGGAATAATCCTCGGATTAATTTTGTTTATAGCATCTTCTTTTCAACAAATTGGAATAATCTACACAACTGCGGGTAATGCGGGATTTATAACTGGAATGTATGTTATTTTGGTTCCAATTCTCGGCATTTTTATTGGGAAGAAAACATTCAAATCAGCATGGATAGGTGCATTATTAGCAATTCTAGGTTTGTATTTTTTAAGTGCTTCAGAGAATATCTCTATGAATTTTGGGAACCTACTGGTTTTAGTTAGTTCATTATTTTGGGCTGCTCATGTTCTACTAATAGATAATTTTGCTAAAAAAGTAGAACCATTAATTATTGCATGCATCCAATTTTTAGTAACATCCGTTCTGTGTTTTATTGCAATGTTATTCACAGAAACATCAACTTTAGAAGCAATTTATTCTGCGGTAATTCCACTAGTTTATGGAGGTCTCATTTCGGTAGGAATTGGATTTACACTGCAGATCATTGCACAGAAAAAAGCACATCCCACTCATGCTGCTATTATATTAAGTTTAGAAGCAGTTTTTGCTGTAGTGGGAGGAATTTTAATTTTAAAAGAAGCATTAAGTTTTAATACTTTTGTTGGATGTTTATTAATGTTAACTGGAATGATGATCTCACAACTATGGAAAAATAAAAATAGATCTGCAGAATTATTAGAGAATTAATTTTTTGGAAGGTGTAAATATATGCTTTTAGCTTTTAATACAATAATCACAGAAAAATACAAGATAGGCTTTGATGAGAAAACTCTTCCATTAATTATGAACGGACATCCTCATAAAATAGTACATTTGAATGATGAAAAATTAGATGATTTCATGAAAAATAATAATACGTTCTCAAAATACTCACATCTATTAGTTACCGGCTCATCACTTTCAGCATCGCAAGGTAGCGAATTTGATGAGATCATAATAAAAGTGATAAATTACTTTATAAAAATGAAAAAGCCAATTTTGGGAATTTGCCACGGACATCAAATGATCGCCAGAGCAATAGCAGGAAATGATGCTTGCAGAAAAATTAAGACTCCTGAATTCGGTTGGAAGAAAATGCAGATCAAAGAGAATCCGCTTTTCAAAGGGATATCAAATCCGGTATTTTTGGAATCACATTACGATGAAGTTTGTAATTAAAATGATGATTTTGAAATAATTGCAACAAATCAAGATTGCGCTGTGCAAGCATTTCAATATAATAATTTACCAGTTTGGGGAGTTCAATTTCATCCTGAAATGCAATTTGAAAATGGAAGTGAAATGGTGGGGAATCATCTACAGGAGTTTCCTGATGATAAACAATATTACAAAAATGAATTAGATAATAAAGAACAAATCGAGCAGAATTTTAAGATATTTAGTAATTTTATAAATTCTTAATCTCCTGTTCTGAAATTCCAAATTCTACTTTCGCTATTGGTTTCCTCCAAAAATAAATTCTTGAAAATCAAATACATGATTATAACCAACTTTTCGATGGATGCTGTTTGAAGTGGGATCTACTTAGCTACAGAAGTTTTGTCATTCCAAGCTATGATGCTGGCAGGTAAGATGTGAGCAATATATAACAGACATGCCGCTGCAACAACGTCAATTATTGCTAGTCCCAATAGATTAATAATGTATATCATCGCGATGCACAAAATTGTGAAAATTGAATATGAATATGTGGTTGCCTTATAAACGAGTTGCATTTCTCTTTCGTCTAATTTACTAAATGATGTGTGCGTAAGTTTCCACAAATTTGATATTCCAAAAGCAGTTTTGAAACTTATAATTAGACCAATTAACGGAATGATCTCAGCCAGTAGATACATTTTTGGAAATCCTAAATATTTTACTCCGTAAAAGATAATTAGGATGATTACAATACAAAAATAATTTAAAAAGACAGCAATTTTACGACTCATTTTTACCTCCTATTGCTTAACATATTTAGCTCTTCACTTAGCGGTCTTAACGGTTTTGTAGAAAAAATCATTTCAATTGGAAGACTGAAGCACTCACTGATGCGGAAAGCTAGATCGAGACTGGGGTTGTACTCTTCCCGTTCCAAATAACCTACAGTTTGGAAGTTCACTCCAATTTTACCTGCTAAATCCTTTCTGGAGATGTTGCGTTCTTTACGTAGTACAGCGATTCTGTTGAATATTTTTCTTGATTCCATACATTCTCCTTTTCTCTCGGAGACAAAAAGTAAAATGGATGTATAAAATGCCAATCCTTTTATTTTATATTTACAACATTATGTTAATTTAGCAATACTTTTTAGTGTGAATTTTAGGAATTTTGCCAATTTTATATAATAGAGTACAATAAATTATATTAATATTAGATAATTAATATTAATGTTAATTGGAAGCGTCTGATCATAAAAATCTTGCCCGAAATATTAAATATGGAATAAATGATTTTATTGTTACATGAGGAGAAATAAAAAATGCATAATTACGTAAAGCCATTAGTAAAATCATTTAAAGCAAATGCTAATCCTGCTAATGCCGAACCAATGGCAAAATATATGAAGAATCTTTTTCCATATTTAGGAATTAAAACACCACTACGGAAAGAACTTTACAGAGTTTTTGTAAAAGAAAATGGCTTACCAGAAATAACAGAATTAAAACAAATTGTATTGGATCTGTGGGATTTGCCGGAACGAGAATATCAATATGTGGCAATTGAATTAATACGGAAATTCAGTAAAAAATGGAATGAAGATTTTATTGATCTTTTCGAAACATTAATTATCACTAAATCGTGGTGGGATAGTGTGGATGGATTAGCTAGTTGGATGGTAGGAGAGCATTTTAGAAGGTTTCCTCATTTACGCGATCAATACATTGATAGATGGATGAAAAGCGGGAATATGTGGCTACAACGAACTTGTTTATTATTCCAGTTAGGTTACAAAGATAAAACAGATGAAATGCTGATGGGAAGAGTCATTATGTCTCTTAATGGAAGTAAAGAATTTTTCATAAATAAAGCAATTGGTTGGATCTTGCGTGAATATTCTAAAACAGATCCTGAAGCAGTAATAAATTTTGTAAATAATAATGAGCTAGCAAATCTTAGTAAAAGAGAAGCACTTAAATGGTTGAATAATCAAGGGAAATAGGTTAAGAATGAAAAATTTATTAATATTGTTAATGTTGATTATAATAACTTCCTGCTCCGTTAATAAACAACTCGATCATGCAAAACCTTTATGGTTCAATGCACAGGTAGATGGTTTTATTGTAAGTTGCGCTGAAGCAGAAAATCCTGATGAATATCTAGCAAGATTAGCTGCAAAAAACATTGCATTCCAAACATATTCAATTACTATAAACAAGTACCTCAATTCATACGTTGCAGAAAATTGCATAACTCCGGGTGATGAGACAATCCAGGCAGAACTCGATAAAGTATTTAATCATTTCACGAACTACCTTATGAATGTTGCAGATGTTCAAATGGAAATGGGTGAGGTGTTTGTAACCCCTATTAGAGGGAAAGGTAAAAGATGTTATGTTCAGTTAAAAATTGAGCAGAAATATTTACATGAAGAATTTGTAGAATTCTTGAAAACAAGTGATCTCTATATGAATCTTAAATTAAAAGCTGTGCTAAAAGAATGTTTTAAGGATATACAAAAAGGGTAATTTAACTCTTTTTGAAAATGCATTCTCAATTAATAATTGACAATAAAATTTGCATTTAGGTATTTGTTCACCTAAATACGTTTAGGGTCATAAACGTTATAATCGGGAGGTTTATTTAATGAAGATCGAAATACCATCAATCATTAAAAAACAGATCATTGCATTAACAGGATTTCTGTTAAGCGGATTTGTTGCAGCACATTTGCTGGGAAATATAATGATATTTTTTGGACCAGAGGCATACAATAGTTATGCTAAAAAACTTATGAGCTTGGGTCCGATACTATATTTAATGGAAGCAGGGCTTGTTGTAATTTTCTTAATACATATGGGCTTCACATTAGCTTTAATAATTGAGAACAAAAAAGCTCGTCCAATAGCTTACAAAAAATCACCAAGTACAAAAAAGCGATCGATCGCGTCACGAATAATGCCCTATACCGGCACACTGATCTTTGCATTTGTTGTTCTGCATTTACTCGATTTCAAATACAATAATCATTACGGTATGGTAGCAGGGAAATTGCAAGAAGGCCTGTATGCAAGAGTTTATGAATCATTCACAGATCCTCTGCATTCCTTTTTGTATATAATTGCAATTTGTGCAGTCTCATTTCATCTTGCTCATGCTATACAAAGTATGTTCCAAACATTCGGCCTAAGTAGTACGAAATCTCATCCGTATCTTGTAAAATTAAGTGTTACAATTGGTGTTCTGATAGCTCTCATTTTTGGCTCACTTCCAATTTTTGTTATGGCAAAAGAGAAAGCTGCCCAGAAACCCAAAGTCAGTTTTTATGATACTTCAAAGGAGGTTATGCATAATGAAACTTAATTCTAATGTACCCAAAGGTAAACTTAAAGATAAATGGACGCAATATAAATTTGATATGAAACTTGTGAATCCAGCCAATAAAAGAAAATTTAATATTATCGTTGTTGGAACGGGACTCGCCGGAGCATCTGCTGCTGCATCATATTCTGAACTTGGTTATAACGTGAAAGTATTTTGTATACAAGACAGCCCAAGACGCGCCCACAGTATTGCAGCTCAAGGTGGCATCAATGCAGCCAAAAATTACCCAAACGATGGTGATAGTATTTATAGATTATTTTACGATACTATAAAAGGTGGAGATTATCGATCCAGAGAAGCAAATGTATATCGTTTGGCGGAAGTCAGTAATAATATTGTCGATCAATGTGTAGCTCAGGGAGTTCCATTTGCTCGCGATTATGGTGGCTCTCTTTCCACAAGATCTTTCGGTGGAGCGTTGGTTTCCAGAACATTTTATGCTCGTGGTCAAACAGGACAGCAACTTCTACTGGGAGCATACGGTGCATTGATGAAAGAAGCGTCAGGACCGAATTTGCAAATTTTCCCAAGACGAGAAATGATGGAATTGGTAGTCCACGAAGGGAAAGCGCGTGGAATAGTTGTACGTAATTTAATAAATGGTGAGTTGGAATCCTATGCTGCGGATATGGTCGTATTGGCTACAGGTGGATATGGGAATGTATATTTTCTTTCCACAAATGCGATGTCTTCAAATACATCAGCAGTGTGGTCAGCCCATAAAAAAGGTGCTTTCTTTGCTAACCCATGTTTCGTTCAAATTCATCCTACGTGTATGCCGGTTCATGGTGATTATCAATCTAAACTTACACTTATGAGCGAAAGCCTGCGTAATGACGGACGTGTGTGGGTTCCCAAAAAGAAAGGTGATAAACGTCATCCCAACGATATCCCAGAAAACGAACGAGATTATTATTTAGAAAACAAATATCCAACCTTTGGAAATCTGGTTCCCAGAGATGTGGCTTCCAGAAATGCAAATGAGCAATGCGAACTCGGAAAAGGTGTCGGAAATACTGGTCTTGCTGTTTATCTCGATTTCAAAGAAGCTACAAAGAGAATTGGTTTAGAAGCAATTAAAGCAAAATATGGGAATCTATTTGATATGTATAAACAGATCACAGGAAAAGATCCGTATACTGAGCCAATGATGATCTTTCCTGCTATTCATTATACAATGGGTGGACTGTGGGTAGATTATAATTTGATGAGTAATCTTCCGGGACTATTTGTTCTCGGAGAAGCCAATTTTTCTGATCACGGTGCAAATCGTTTGGGAGCCAGTGCATTGATGCAGGGTCTTGCAGACGGTTATTTTGTGGCACCTTATACAGCAGGTAATTACCTTGCTCAAGCAGATAACAACGAACTTTCAACCGATCACGAAGTGTTCCAAAAAGCAGAAAAAGCGGCAAAGGAGAAGATAGAAAAACTTTTATCGATAAAAGGAAAACGAACCGTAGATGATTTTCATAAAGAATTGGGAAAATTACTTTGGGATAATTGTGGAATTGTCAGAAAAGATGAAGATTTGAAAAAAGCACTTAAAGAAATTCCAAAAATCCGCGAAGAATTCTGGAAAAATGTAATTATTCCTGGAACTGCAGACAGTTTTAACCAAACTTTAGAGCGTGCCATTCGAGTTGCAGATTTTCTGGAAATGGCAGAACTTATGATACATGATGCAGCAGATAGAAGAGAATCTTGCGGATGCCATTTGAGAGAAGAAAGTCAAACCAACGAAGGTGAAGCACTGCGAAAAGACAAAAAATACAGTTATGTTTCTGCTTGGGAGTTCAAAGGAGTAGGAAAGGAACCAAAACTTCATAAAGAAGAACTTACTTTTGAAGATGTCGAACTTACTCAAAGGAGCTACAAATAATGAAAACTATAAATATTACTGTAAAAGTATGGCGCCAGGAAAATGCCGTTGCTTTGGGTCATTTTGAAGATTATAAATTAACTGAAATTGATACTGATATGTCGTTTTTAGAGATGCTGGACGTTATGAATGAAGGGCTTACACTTTCGGGGGAAGAACCTTTGGCTTTTGATAGTGATTGCCGTGAAGGAATATGCGGGATGTGTGGAGCTGTAGTAAATGGTGAACCGCACGGTCCAGTACAAGCAGTAACAATTTGCCAGCTTCATATGAGAAGTTTTACTAATGATCAAACACTAATTATCGAACCTTGGCGTTCAAAAGCATTTCCCGTTATAAAAGATATCGTTGTAGATCGTTCTGCTTTTGACAGAATTATCAGTGCAGGTGGTTATATTTCAGTTAGAACTGGTGCTACAACTGATGCAAATGCAAATCTCATTACTAATAACACGGCAGAAGAAGCCATGGATGCTGCTCAATGTATTGGTTGTGGAGCTTGCGTAGCAGCCTGCCCGAATGCTTCTGCAATGCTTTTTGTAGGTGCTAAAATTAGCCACTTATCTCTGCTTCCGCAAGGGAAAATGGAATGTGTGCAGCGTGTAAGGAAAATGGTAACTCAGATGGATAAAGAAGGATTCGGCTCCTGCTCAAATGAATATGAATGCTCAGTTTCTTGCCCGAAAGAGATAAATATTTCGCATATTGCCAGAATGAACAGAAAGATGATAAAAGCTACATTAAAATCTGTAGTAGGATAATAATAATGGCTCAGATAAATTCTGATCCTTTTTTATTAATCTTCTGTTAACCAAAAAAAACAGCAAAATAGCATTAATGTCCATAACCTTTTTAATAAATATTTAATTTAAATAATCTAATAACAATAATTCTTTTAATAATGTATTAGTTTTTTTGTGTTGACAACAAGAATGTAAAAGTCGTTTTTCAATTTTAGTTATAAAAAATTTGGAGGAAAATATGAAAAAAGGATTAATACTTATTACTTTATTAATGGTATGCACAAGCATATTTGCGAATGAATTTAAGCTCATCGAATTTCGAAAACTTGCAGCTGATTTCCATGCTGAGAGGAATTCAGTTGAAGATATGGATAGGGAATATTGTACTGCATTACGTGTAGAATCTGAAATTCCATCTTCACTTGGTCTAAAACAGAAAATTTATAAAAAAGAGAATGTAGAATCTGGAGTTTATTACTTCTTTATTACACACAAAGAAAAACAAATTACATTTACAGCTCCCAATTTTCAACCTCTAACTGTTGATGTTCCAAAAAATGGTTTAAAAAAAGGTGTTGTTTATTATGTGAAACTTGAATCAATTTTAGATGTAAATGTAACCTTGAATGTCACTCCAAAACCAGATAGGATCATCTTGAATGATAAGATCATTAAAAGCAGTAAATTCAAACAACCTTCCGGAAAGTATCATATTCAAATTGAAAAAAAAGGATATGAAACAATTGATGAGCAGATTACAATAAATAATGAAAACAGCTATTTTAATTATATATTAGGAAAAAAATCTGCTGTTAATAAGGAAGTTTCTGCAGATCCTACAGGCTTAATACTTGAGAGATTTGGAGTTGTGTACGAAATTACTTCTTGCGAAATGTATGAAGATCAAGTTGTACTAAACTTGAACATTACAAATAAAAAGGATGATCAGAATTTAAAATTATTAGTTTGGGACAGAAATCTCAGATGTAGAATAATTGATGATTTGGGTAATGAATACATTCCCCAAAAGTTGAATTTTGCTAATAAATCTAAAAATGGTGATATTGGTGTAAATCTAGTTTCAGGGATCTCTACAAAAGCAAGTCTGATTTTTAAGAATGTTAATAAAGGAATTGGATCAATTTCAAAATTTGATCTGGGGGTATGGACGAAGGAATCAGATAGTTTTAGAGTTACTTTTAGAGATATTCCAATTACGAAGAAATAGTATCTCAGATAAAATTATTAAAGGGTGTTTAAATAAAGCACTCTTTTTTTTATTTCTTATAATCTGTATCTTTCTTTCATGGATTTTGTGCGAAAAACCAAAACTGTAGCAAAATTCAGAAGTGCAACAATTCCCAAAATTATTGCTAACCTAAACCAATCTTCACCTTTTGCAATTCGGATCTGTACATAATAATTTATTGTTCTGATCCACTCAATACCATATATAATTAAGAGCAATTGGATTGCTCTTGCTGAGATTTTATTTTTCCAAATTAATATAAATGGAATAAGTAAACTTAATATTTGCAAGATGAACATATTTGCCCTGCCAAGATGTGCAGCCATGACCAATGAACATAAAATGATTGGTAATATTTTAATGAAATTTTTCATTATTCTACTTCCTTCTTCTTATAAACAAAACTCGGTAGAGTTATGCTTTCTTCAATGCCGGCAATTACATTTTTTCTGCCGACTCTGGAGTATAATCCGCTGAGTTTGCTATTATAAACGAATAACCCCAGTGTGGTTTTGTATTCAGAGAATTCAAATTTATCTGCAATCACTTCTGGTAGCATTTTCTTAGTGAAATTACAAAATTCCTGCAATAAGAATCCACCCTTTTCTATTGCATCATTTAGCTCATTTTCCCAATTTCCATCATTGCGGTCCAAACCGCAAACTACACCTTTGCCAGCATAATAATCTTTGGGTTTAATCAGATATTTGTCTTTGTTCTCGATTGCTGTAGGTAAAGTCTTCTTATCCAAAGTATATGTTTTTGGAATGTGTTTTATTATAAAATCTCTCTCATCTGTATTCAAAAATTTGGTTTTATCTTCACTGCTTAGTATCTCGAAAAAGATTTTGTTATGCATTATTTGAGAGCGAAAAGGACCGACAACGCATACCGCTTTTTCTTTGTATGCCTGTAAAAAATCGGAGACTTCATCAATTCGCAACTCAACTTCTTTATTCACTGCTCTTCTGTAGATCAAGTCTATCCGTATATCATCAACACAGAGTTTTCCGTCTTGATATTTCATATCTCGAGGATCACAGATAACAGTTTTATATCCCTGCTTTTCAAATACTTCTTTAAAAGTATCGAATTCTTCATTTGAGCCCAAACCCATAAAATCAGAAATTGCGATATTTGGTTTTTCCGTTCCCCCGAATTCTTTGTAAATATTCAAAAGCTGCTTCAGCCAAGATAGAAATAACTCGTGATATGAAATTTTGTAATCCTTTCGCAGTTCTTTTATTATTTCAGATTCGGTAAATATTTGTTCCAATGTGTTTGTTTCGTTCATTGCCGATGTACCGTCTCCATTCAACTCACAAAATTTATAATCGTCATTATAAAATAAGTCAAATCTGGCAATGGGAACAGGGTTTTTGTATCCGGGATCTATCAGAATAAGTTCTTCCATAATTTTAGAATATCCGAAAAGTTCTCTGAAAACGGGATTCTTGAGATACTCTTCTGTACATTTTTCGATTATCGAAATCATCATTTTGGTGATATATTCAAAACGCGAAAAATCACCTTGATGAAAGAACATCGGTTGATACAGAAAATCTATTATTTCACCTTTATATTTGGCATTTGAGTTATTTAGTTTTGTAGTAATTTTCACCAGATCATTCAAGCATTTTTCTTCGTTATTTTTTATGAAGCTTTGGTATGATCTAAAAATATCTTTGCTCAACAAATCCTCCAACTCACTGAAATTGCCGTGGAATTCTTCCACTCTCGGCAATAGCTATATTCAATTCGAAATGTTTAACATCTTGTTCACCGATAAAATTCATGATCTCTCGGAAGTATTCTATTACGGTTCTATTACCGAATTTTGCATTAATTCCCAAATTTATTGTTTCTCTTTTCGCTACATTGATATCTTCCATTGTAATTTCATTTAATAGCTCTGCAGTTTGCTCGAACACAGGGCTATTATAAAAAACAAAATTAATGAATTTCAAAAATGCAATATTTATAGGATAAGGAAGGGAGTCAGTCATCCTGAGCTCGATGTAATTTCTGGCACGTACATCAGGAAAGCACATCGAAAAAATGTGATTCATTTGTTGTTCTGTATTCTTGAAGGGATCAAAGATTTCCTTGAACGGTTTTACATATTTTACAGCTTCTCCATTCTGCATAATAAAAATAGGAATCAAATTTAAAAGGTATTCTGCATACTTTTCGTAACCGAAATCTTCATGAAAGATTTGAGGAATAATACCGCAGCGATCGTCATCGCAGTTGTTCCAAATCTTGGTTCTTAAACAATAATCATTATAAGGACTTCCCTCAAATACAGGTGAATTGTCATATATTGCAGTCAAAATGGGAGTAAGCCTGGATGCAAGCAGCATCTTTTTTGCAAAATCCTGCTCAGAAGAAAAATCTATTGCAACCTGAACAGAAGCTGTTCCCTTCATCATATTTAGCGCCATTGATCCCTGATTATTCAAATATTCTGACATAAAATCATAGCGTTTTTTGGGAATAAATTTGATCTCATTGATCTTTGAAACAGGATGATAGCCAGAAGAATGAAGTTTCTGTCCTCTGTGCTTCAGAATTGGTTCTATGATCTGCATAAATTGCAAACAATTTTGTTCTAAATCCTCGACACTTTTTTGGGGATTTAAACTGATCTCAAATTGTGCACCAGGTTCCAAAGTTATTGCCAAAAAAGAGTTTGTCACACCTACAATGTTTGTGTCGTCATTAGTTGGTTGAAAACCTTTGGAAACCAAGGCTTCCAGAAGTGATTTTATTCCATCTTTTCCATAATAAGATATGCTTCTTTCTGATGCAGAATCAACTACAAAATATTCCAATTCTGCACCGATTATAAAATTATTCGGAGCTTTCTCGCTAATATGCAAAAAATCTGTTATTACTTTCTTTTGAGCTTCATAATTCATGATCATATTATTTCCTATTAATCTCTATATACCTTATTCATCTATTGGTACAGCAAATCCCAATTTCCTTCAAAGATCTTCCATTTATCTTTGTCTTTATCATAATAGAAAGTGATAAGACGATTTTTCAGTTCGGGATTTTCATCCAGAAACTTAATATATTCCTCAGAATCTTTATAATTAGAAACAGGATTAACTGGTTTCTTATTTCCGATCCAAATAAATTTTTGATCTTCGATCTTTTCTCTGGTTTTTGTGGCAAGTCTTTGCGGAGGTTCCAGATCATGATTTCCCAGCAGAACGATCCAATCAGAATCTTTATCTGTAAACGATGAAAGGAAATCTTGATACTTTTTATCAGCGTTTTTCCAGTTACGTTTAAAGTCTTTAAAAACAAGTGTTTGTTCAATTCTTTCCTGCTCATTCAGATCTAATGCAATTAGTTTTGTCTTAGTAATTTGTCCACTTTCTCGAATGCAGAATTGAACCTGATATTCACCTTTATCAAGTTTACCTGTAAGTTTACTGAGTTCCTTATTATAATCTAATTGACGGTCATTAGAATAAAATCTGCCCTCTTGAAATAACGTTACTGAAATATTATCAGGATTCATTGTTACGGGATCTCCAGCATTATCAACTAATGTGAGATCAATAGGGATGAGTTTACCGTGCTCCTCATCCTGAGGTTTCACAAAATCATTTTTTTCAACATTATAATTTTGCCAAACGCTGTCTGCTTTCACCATTATCACAGAGGGGATTCTTGTGTACTGAACAGGAATCAAATTAGCTTGTAGAGCATAACAACTAAGAGTTTTAAAATGAAAATCATGCAGATATTCAGCCCTTAGCATTTTATCTAAAGACAAAATTCCATTCACAGCTTTATCTTTATCTATCTCGTGTTTGGAATGGATAAATTCAATAATTTTACGAATTTTTTCTTTGGGTTCCTCAATGTTTTCAAAAATGAAATCTTTTGGTATGGAAGCCTGCGGCAGCATTTCATAAAAGATACTTGGAGACATTAATATTGGAAAATCCCCATCAGTTATTTCAGCTTCTTTTAAACGAAGGAAAGTATTAAAAATGTTCTGGAATTGTATTGTATTTGCTTCCCATAAGAATTTCACATCTATTTGCAGAAGTTTACTCCAGAAATCAGATGGGATATTTTCATTCTCTCCAATAAAATCTAATAGTGATCGTTTATTATTTCTGCATTTTTTAAACACTTCTACAAAAACCGAATCCTGCGGAGCAAAATCTGGAATTGGTTCTTCATCAAGTTGTTTGATAAGAGCATTATATTGTTGTTCAGCCTGTTTTTTTAGCTCGGTGAAAAACTCGGGGTTCTTTTTACCTTCCGAACTCCCTTTTGGATATTCTAGAGTATAATCTGAATTTTCCCATTGTTGGTCTTTTAATACAAGGTCATAAGATGCAGAAAGAGAATTCTCATCAAAGGGAACAAGTACGTAATCGAACAAGTTATCCTTAAATGCAATTGCCAGAAATCCACCTTGACCAACAGTGAATTTGCTTACTCCAGTACTGTCAGCTTCTAAAGTTAACAGCGGACGGAACATTGAAAAATTGAATGCACAAATATTAACATTCGCATCTTTTACCGGGTTATTTTCTTCATCAAAAATATTCAATGTGATCTCTCTGGTATCCTGATAGTAGCGTGTTGAATTTACATAATTGTTATTTTTCCCTTTAGAAACTACATCATCTGTACTATCTGGGAAGCTGCTGCGAGCTAAAATGAAAAGTGTCATTTGAGATGAAGCACTGAACCAGGCATCATCAAGATTGTATGTAGGAGATGTGTTTTCTGCATAATGCCACTCACCGTTAATAAACATTTCCGTCCAGGCATGATTATTGTCTGTATGGGCCCACCACGGTGTCCAGGCTGGTCGTGCTGGAATTCCAATTGTTCGTAACGCTGCTATATAAAAAACCTGCATCTCACCGCATCTTCCAATATTACTTTTTTGTAAAACGGAAAGCGGATCCTGCGTTCTTCCCGAAGTAGAAACGAACGTCATATTCTCTCTCGTCCATAGTGTTACCCGTCTTAATCGTTCTTCAAGATCAGGATATTTTATTACATAATCCAAGAGCCCCAGATCGGAAAATACTTTGCGATAATTTGTTAACTTTTCGTGGGAGACAGTTGTTTTGGCAATGTAAGAGAGTACAAATTCATCAGGGTATTTTTCATAATCTTCCATAGCAAAAAGCTCTTTCAAAACTAGATAATTCTCTAATAAATTATTCGGATCTGTATCCCAGAGAGTTCCGCTATTTTCAGTTGAGATCAAGTAAGCCATTAAACCATCAGGATAAGATCTCAAATAGGAATTATAAACATTCCTAACATCTTCAGGTAGATTCTTTAAATTCTCATCAGCTCGAATTGTTAGCGTATCAATTAAACTTTTTTCTATTGTAAAATCAGCGGATAAAGTAATTGTAAATAATATTAATATTATAAAACAACAAAATTTGTTCATTTATTTTCTCCTGTTAACATTTTCAAAACGATTTTATAAATAATTCCGATTTAATATTGTCAATAAGGATGTGAAATTCTATAAAAAAATATATTTGACGCTAACAAACGATTCAGCAAAATAGATAACATTCACAAAGATCTAAAAAAAGGGAGAGAATATGAAACAAATGTGGAAAAAATTATTACTTATATCAGTTTTATTAATTACGTGCTTAAGTTTATTTGCTGCTGAGAAACCATATTTTATGGTTAGTAATACTGCTGGAAGTATACCAGAAAAAATGAGTGAAACAAAAGCTGTTTTAGAAGAAAATGGTTTTGAAATAGTAGGAGAATACTCTCCATTTGCTGGAAGACATGTTGTTATTTTTACAAATGAAAACTTAATTAATGATGCAGCAAAAACAGATTTCGGTGCATATGGTGCAGCATTGAGAGTAGCTTTTACAGAAATTGATGATAAAATACAAATTGCCTATACTAATCCTGTTTATTGGTCTAATGCTTATAGAATGGAATTAGAAACAGAACAATTAAATATTCAATTAGAGAAATGCTTTGGAATTGGTGAAGCATTTGGATCTGAAGATGGTGTAAAAATTAAGAAACTGCGCAAATATCATTATATGATGGCAATGCCTTATTTCGATGATCCATACGAGTTGGCAGAATATGAAAGTTATGAAGAAGGGATTGAAATTGTAGAAGCTGGATTGGAAGCACAAAAAGGTGGAGTCAGCAAAGTTTATCGAATAGATATTCCCAACAAAAAAGAGACCGTATTTGGTATTGCTTTAACCCAAAAAGGTGGTAGTGATCAAGTAGTCATGAATAAAATTGATAAAGCTAATTTTAAGCATACTGCCTATCTTTGTTATGAAATGGTGGTTTCTGGTAACAAAGCATATGCCCTGCACGGCAGATTTAGAATTGCACTTAGTTTTCCTGACCTTACGATGGGATCATTTACAAAAATTATGAGTGCACCAGGAGACATAAAAGAGGCTTTAAAAGAAGTTGCTGAAAAGTAGGAATTACTTATGAGTAAAATAAATATTCAATATTACAAAACAAAGATCGGGGAAATGATATTAGGCTCTTTTGATGGTAGCTTATGCTTGCTGGATTTTCGATACAGAAAAATGCGAACAACCGTTGATAACAGGATAAAGAAAGGATTGGATGCAGAATTTATTGAGCAGGAAGATGAAATTTTAACAACAACTAAACAGCAATTAGACGAGTATCTGGCTGGAGTTAGAGCGGAATTCGATGTTCCTATTTTAACAATTGGAACAGATTTTCAATTGAGTGTATGGGAAGCTTTGATGAAAGTACCTTACGGAACAACCTCCACATATTTACAATTAGCAAAAGATATTAACAACACCAAAGCAGTACGAGCAGTTGCCAATGCCAATGGAGCAAATGCTATTGGGATTATCATTCCCTGTCATCGTATTATTGGAACAAACGGAGAACTTGTAGGATATGGTGGTGGATTGGCTGTAAAAAAGAGGTTATTGAAGCTGGAGAGTGAACATAGTAAAACGCTAATTTAATATTTACTCTTTATCTCCCACAATATTTCTCATAGATGTGATCATATGAGAGTATCTGTATAATTCATTTGTAACATGGATAACTAAGAAAAAAAGTTTATTGCCTAATTTATAATTATTTATGAAGTTGGGAACAGATGAATTTGAAGGGAGAATAACAAATGAGCAAAAATTTAATATTTTTATTTCTATCATTAATTCTTACATTATCCGCAGTTGAAATGCCGGATTTTGAATATATTGTACAAAAGCAACATGAAGCAGCCAGGATGAAGGCAGAAAGTTATTCAAGATGGATGGATAACCTGCAAGAAGATATGCGAAATATGGATTGCTATGATGTTCGCTATTATTCTATTGATATCGATGTGGATTTTGACCTGCATTATGTAGAAGGAATTGTGATTTCTCATTTGGAAATTCTGGATGATAATGTGTCACTTGTCAGTTTTAATTTTACAACTGATCTGGATGTAGATGACATCATCATGAACAGCACTTCACTTAGTTTTACTCATACCGATGACCTAATAGAAATTGATTTGGGAACTTCCTACAATACTGGTGACATAATTGAACTGGAAGTGCAATATTCTGGTAATCCACAGAACAGACTTAACGATGGAATGAAGTTTCAGGAACATGCTGGCGTTCCAATTGTTTTTACGATGGTTTCACCAAAAGGTGCGCGCAAATGGTGGCCCTGCAAAGATACTCCGGCAGACAAACCAGATTCGCTGGATATAAGCATTACGTATCCTTCCCAATATATTTCTGCTTCTAACGGAACACTTATAGAAGTTATAAATAATGGGAATGGAACCAATACTGCAAACTGGCACGAGGCATATCCTGTCTGCACATATCTTACCTCTTTTGCAGTTACAAATTATCAGACTTATTCTTTTAATTGGGAATATAACGGGACCAATATGATGGTAGATAATTTCGTTTATCCAGAGCAGTATGATATGAGTGTTGCACTCTTTTCACTTTGTGAGGAAATGCTTACTTTTTATTCTGATACTTACGGAGAATATCCATTTATTACCGAAAAATATGGTCATGCAACTTGTACAAATTTAGGCGCATTGGCAATGGAACATCAAACCGTTACTTCATTTGATTCAGGTTACATAAGCGATCCTGCTGCAGAATATACAGTTGCTCATGAGTTGGGTCATCATTGGGCTGGAGATGCACTTAGCATTGGAGGTTGGGATCATGTATGGCTCAAAGAGGGTTTTGCTTCCTACAGTGAAGCACTCTGGGCAGAACATCTTTTTGGTTTTGAAGGTCTGCAAGCATATATGGAAGCTGAAGATACCGGCTCTCAACTTGATGAATGTTTGTATCGTGATCCAGAAGGTGGTGGAGGGCACATTTTTAATATTGTGATCTACAACAAAGGTTCGTGGGTGGTTCACATGCTGCGTGGTTTGTTGGGAGATGACCAATTCTTTGCAATGCTGCAGAATTTCTTTCAGGATCCAGAATTGATCTATGGGAATATTACAACTCATGAATTGGAAAATGCAGCCGAAAATGTTTATGGTGGAGAACTCGATTGGTTCTTTGATGAGTGGTATCTCAATTATGGCAGACCTCAATATCAATATGTTGTTTATACGTCGGAAACTCAAGATTCACTCAAGATTACTGTACATTCTCAGGGAAGTTCTGGAGATCCATTCCAGATGTTCGTTCCATACAAGATCAATGACGATATCAATGGAAGCTTTTGGGTGGAAGATGGTTTGAATTATTGCGTTGATACGCTTCCTGATGATCTGGTATCATTTGAATTTGATCCTGATAATTGGGTTCTAAATTATGGATTCACTGAGCAAATTCCTGTGCTGGAAGATCTCGAATTACAACGCGATGGCTCAATTGTTATTACCTGGAATGATTTTTTTGATCCTTCAATTGAGGGAATGAATATCTACCGAAAACAGGCAGGAGAAGATTATGTTCTTCTAAATACAGAACCTAGAACTGGAACTGCTTATTATGATGATGGAGTTACACTTGAGGAGGAATATTACTACAAGATCGCTGCTGTATTCCAAGCTGATGGGGATTATATAAGCAGTTATTCAAATGAAATATCAACAACTCCGGTTAATTTTACTTTTGATGAAGGGATATTAGTTGTCGATGGCACTCTAGATGGTTTAGTTTCATCACCGTTCCCAACCGATGAAGAAGTTGATGAATATTACGCTGATTTGCTCTCAGATTATTCCTATTCAACTTGGGATATTGCAGAGCAAGGAACTCCTCCGCTTTCTGAAATTGCTAATTACTCTACAATAATTTGGCATGCTGATGATATTTCAAACTATCCATTTGTTGATAGTGAATACAATATTAAATGTTATCTATTAGCAGGTGGGAATTTGTTAGCTTCCTGTTGGAAACAATTGTGCATGATCTCAGAAGATTTTCAGAATTATTTTCTCTATCTCGATGAATCAGCATTTCACGATCAAGCTGATTTTGCTAGAGCTTTTGGAATAAATGGTTTTTCTGATATTACTATTGATATAGGTAAAATCCCACTCCCAAACTGGGGAGATAATCTGCAGTATGTTAATAAATTTTTGCCAACAGAAGATGCTGAAGCTATTTTCACATACGATTCTTTCTCGAATGATCCGACCTGGGAAAATGCAGTTTGCGGACAGCGTTTTATCGGTGATTATAAAACTTATATTTTAGGATTTCCACTCTATTATATGGAGCAAGAGCAGGCAGAAAATTTAGTTCAGAACATCTTAGGAGATTTTGGTGAAATAAGCAGTGTAGAGAATTATGAGTTAGAAGTTATGAATTTTAAATTAACTAATTTTCCAAACCCATTTAATCCATCTACCACGATCTCATTCAATTTGATCGCAGAGATCACTGGGAGCACAGAGTTAAGCATATATAATCTGAAAGGGCAAAAGATAAAGAAACTAGAAGTTAGAAATTTGGAATTGGGAATTAATGATGTTATTTGGGACGGCACTGACCAAAACAACCAACCAGTCTCATCAGGAATATATTTTTATAAATTTAGATCAGGTGATATTGAAGTTAGCAGGAAGATGTTGTTGTTAAAGTAATGAAATTATTGTACTAGAGGAGAGAAAAATGAAACAAAAATTGGTAGTATTTTTTATTGTTTTAAGTTTTACATGTTTATTTGCACAGGATTACAGCCTTTATTTTGACGGTGTTGATGATTATGTTGAGATCATGGATGCACCAGAATTGAATCCAGCTAATACAATTACTGTAGAAGCATGGGTGAAAATGGAAAATTATTCTGGTTTACCAACAATTGTTGCCAAAGATGATTGGTCTTCTGTAGAATCGGGATATGTTTTACGAATTGATGATTATTCAAATGTAAATAGCCCACAATTTCAGATCGGTTCTTACGGCTGGTTTGGTGTTCAAGCTCCGCAGGGTAGCATTCCCTATAGTGAATGGACGCATGTTGCAGGAACATTTGACGGTAGCACTTTAAAAATATATATAAATGGTGCAGAAGCTGGAAGTTCAGCATTTTCTGGCTCTATTGCACAATCTCCTTGCAGTGTTTACATAGGAGGACATTATAATAATTACGTAAACAGGCAATGGGATGGACAAGTTGATGAAGTACGTATTTGGAATATTTGCAGAACAGAAAGTGAAATAATGATGGATATGCAAAATCCATTAACCGGATCTGAAACAGGATTAGTAGGTTTATGGAGAATGCAGGAGGGAACAGGTTCCACCACATATGATCTTACACAAAATGCATTTGATGGGTCTATTTATGGAGCTTTTTGGGGTGAAGGATATCCAATGACAATAGAGGATGGCTCTGTTGCCGGATTAGTTTTAGAAGACTCAACCTGGGTACCAATAGAAGGTGCAATTATAACCTTAGGTGAATATGAAACTACAACTTTTGTTGATGGAAGTTACACTATTGATGTTCCTCCGGGAGAGTATCAACTTTCTTGTGAACATGACGATTATCTGTATTATACTCATCCTGAGAATTTAGTTGTTATATCAAGTCAGATCACTGAAATAAATATAAGCTTAACTCCACTGGTTGGTTCACATAATAATTCAATCCCTAAAGTTGTAGAATTAGCAAACTACCCTAATCCTTTCAATCCATCTACTACTATCTCTTTTTCTGTTGTTGAACAAAGCGACATAGATATTTCAATTTATAATTTAAAAGGACAAAGGGTAAAGCAATTAGAAATCAGCAATGTTGAACTGGGAATGAATGAAATAGTTTGGAATGGTGATGACGAATTAGGTAAACCTGTTTCAAGTGGAATATATCTCTATACAATAATATCCGGTGATTTTGAAGTTAGCAGGAAGATGTTGTTGTTGAAATGAAAAAGAGAACTAGAAATTTAAGTTGGAGGAAATATGGGAAATATCTTTATTATTCTATTATTTCTAACTATCCTAATCCACTTAATCCTAGTACAATTACCTTATTTTCCGCTATTGAAAAAGGTCATGTAGATATATCAATTTATAGTATTAATGGACAAAAAATTAAGACTTTAGAAAAAAGCTCCA
>CAXCCM010000006.1:0-28307 GCA_963981005.1 uncultured bacterium
CTATACGTTTTATGTACCCATCCACCAAGATTTGTAGCAATGCGATTCATCATTGTATTGGTTTCTAAAATCCATGACATTTCAGCATTTTCTATGTTCATTTTTTTATGTTCATTCGCTATCATGAAATTCTTAGTATAAAAAACCGTATCAATTCCACGATTCTGATATTTTTTAATTACGCCCATTGTAACAACGCGCATTGCTGTTATTTTATCCTTCCCAAAAAGTGCATGAAAAATTCCAAATGGAAATAATTTTCCTTTCATTTTAATAAGTATTTGATTGTAATCTGGTAAAGCTACATAAAAGCCAGCTGGTTCATCATCTACAAAAGCTAAATAGAAAAATTCCGGGCGTACAACATCTAGCACGCTATCAATTTCATGATCAAATTCTTTTTTGGTCATTGGCACAAAACCCCAATTACGTTCCCAAGCTTTTGTGTAGACGGTAAAAACGGTTTGCAGGTCTCTTCTTAATTCCTTTTTATTTTTGGAAGATAACTCGCGAACGGTAAATCTACCTCTTTTCTGCAATTTCTCTGTAATCCTTTGTAATCTTTCGGGAGTTGGTCTTTTTGGAATTAAATAGGCAAGCAGATCCATCTCTTTTGCAAGGCCAAAATTTTCATATAGTTTCTTATACCAATCAGGATTATGTGTCATCAGAATAAACGGTGGTGTACTGAAACCATCAACCAATAATCCGCACTCATTATTTGTAGAGAAGTTCATAGGACCGCGCATTGTATCCATTCCCTTTTGCTTGAGCCAATCATAAGCTGCTGTAAAAAGTGCATCTGCAACAATTTGATCATTTATGCTTTCAAAGAATCCAAAAAAACCGACCTTATCTTCGTGAAAGTTATTGTGCTGAGTATTTGTTTGGGCAGAGATTCTTCCAACTACTTTTTCATCTTTTAGTGCTAAGAATAATTGAACTTCAGAATGTTCATAATATGGGTTCTTCTTTGGATTAAAAAAGGTCTTCTGATCCATTATTAAAGGAGCTACCCAATTAGGATCATCTTTGTATAGTTTAAAGGGAAGCATGATAAATTGTTTCAACTCTTTTTTACTTATAATAGGTTTAATTTTTATCATAATTACTCCTCAAATTTGTTTATCAAACATTCTGTAGGTTTTGTAAACTTCCGCATCTAATGTACCGGCAATTTTATTCATCATTGTATTGCTTTCTAATATCCACGAGAATTCTGCTTCCTTAAATGGTATCTTATGGCTCTGGGCAACTTCATGACTTTTACAATACATCACAACATCGATTCCACGTCCTTTATATTCGTCTAAAACTCCCATTATCACAACTCTTAAGTTAGGTATCTTAGTTCTATAAAATAGGAACTTCAACCAGCCGAATGGTAGCATTTTCCCTTTCATTTTCTTTAATACATAATTGTAGTCTGGCAATGTTACCGAAAGACCAACAGCTTCTCCATCTATCTCTGCAATGAAGATAAGTTCTGGTAAAATAATTGGAAGTAGTGAATCTACAAGCAGGTCAAATTCGTCAGCAGACATTGGAACATAACCCCAGTTATCTGACCATGCTGTTTCATAAATTGTGAATATCTTTTCTATATCTTCACGTAGTTTCTTCTTATTTTTGGTTTTCAAATTTCTAACAGTGAAATGTCCTCTCTTCTCAATTTTGTCAGAGAGTTTTTTCAATCTTTCTGGTGGGGATTTTACTTCTGCATTATAGGCAAGCAGATCCATCGATTTTTTAAAACCATAATTATCAAATAATTTTATGTAGTATTCCGGATTGTACGTCATCATAACAATTGGGCTTTTATCAAATGCATCCATTAGTAATCCGCATTCATCATTCACAGAAAAACTTGCAGGACCACGCATTGTATCCATTCCCATATTCCTAATCCATTCTTGTGCTGCATCAAATAAAGCATTTGCTACTTCTTGGTCATCATAACTCTCAAAGAAACCGAAGAAACCAATTTTATCTTTATGGATTTTATTATGATTTGTATTGGTTTGAGCAGATATTCTGCCGACAATTTCCTTACCTTTGTATGCAAGGAAAAGTTGAGCTTTTGAATGTTTAAAATAAGGATTTTTTTGGGGATTGAAAAACGTTTTTTGATCAGTAATAAGTGGTGCAACCCAGCTAGAATTATTTTTATACAATCTAAAAGGGAATTTGATGAATTTAAGCAAATCTTTATTATTTTGAACTTTTACAATTTTAATCATATATTAAATAATCTCCTTTTCATAAATTGTGTAAGTTTTACTATCTTTACCTTTTATCATCTCAATTAATTTTATAACAATTTTATTATCTTCTAAAACCCAGCCCATATCACAATATTTGTATTTAGTGCTAGAATATTGCTTTTGTTTCCACAACATTACACCATCTAAACCAAGGCGCCGGAATTTTGGTTTGACACCTAAATAACCCAGACGGAATCCTTTTGTGTGCTTAGCTCCCAAAATTAGCTTAATTGCCCTTATAAGCTCCAGGTGGCGGAACTTTCCAATTCTACTAAGTTTCTCCGTAACATTTGGTACACCGCCAAAGAAAGCAGCAGCTTCTCCCTTTATATACAGGAAGATGAATAATTTTTTGTCCATTATCAGCATCATATCGTCAATTATTTGATCGAATTCTTCCTGTGTAAATGGAACAAAACCGTAATTATCATTCCACGCTGCGTTGTAAATTTCAAGCATTTCCTTTTTTCGAATATCAAGTGGACGATCTCCCCAGTCTTCGATTGTGACGTTATATCTATCAATTATTTTCTGACCCAATCTCTCCAGCTTATCTTCCATCGGAAGGCTAGGATCTTGTTCCCAAGAGAGCACATTTTTTACCGGTTTAAATCCTAACTTTTCTACAAGAGAAGAATAATATGGTTTATTATAATGATAGTACATTACAGGCCTTGTATCGAATCCTTTTGTTAGGAACCCGGGTGTTGCATCATTTACGGGTAAGTTTTGCGGTCCTCGAATTGTATCCATTCCCAAGTTTTTTAAAAAACTCACTGCAGCATCGGTTATAATTTTTGCAATATTTTCATCTTCAATGCACTCAAACTGCCCGAAAAAGCCGACTTTATCATTCCATTTTTCGTTATGCCTGTAGTTTGCAAATGCGTTACACCTTCCAATCACTTCCCCATTCTTTGTAACCATAAAAAAACGCATTTCTGCATGTTTAAAAAATAGATTTCTAGGCTCAAAGAATCCGGTCATTCCTATTAATTTGAAGCCTAAATATTCGTAATCTAAAAGTGGGATATATTGAGGTTCATTTTTATAGAGTTCCCAATGATAATTTACAAATTGTTTTAGTAGTTTACGTTCAGCTTTGGTTTCATTACCAAACGAAACTAATTCAACATCATTGAATTTTGTTCTTTCTATCATAATTTCCCCTTATTCAAGTTTGAAAAATTATTATCATCCTGACGAACCTTACAAATTGCTCTCCATAAAGTTACGGTAAAGCTATTGTCTCTCTTCCCCTTCTCTACGCAGGAGATGGTGGCTGAGTTTGTGAAGCCGGATGAGGTGATTTCTAATTCTAAACACTATATTTCACCCAATTTTTTTGATACTATAAAGTTCATGATTCCCATTAACAGAGCCGCAATGAACATTTTTGCCAGAAAAGATGAATCATCTTCAAAAAAGAAATTAACAAATGGTGGTAGCATAACAACCATATATTGAGCAAAGCGCATTTGCTTAAAAACCATAACAAGTATTATTGCCAGAACAGTAATAATCATCATAGGATATGGAGCGAAGTAGAGAATAAATCCGATATAAGTAAAGAATCCTCGACCACCTTTAAAGCGATGAGTAATAGGTAGGCAGTGCCCAATAATCATGAAAAATCCTAAGACCAGCAAATGGTTATTTGTTCCAATATTTCCAATAATATCTGTAATTGGTGGATAGTTAAGCAAGAAGCTAAGTAGAACGATATAGAAATACATCTTACCAAAATCAACAATTCCAGTAAAAATACCGAGTGTTCTATCTATATTATTGTAAATATTTTGTGTGTCCGGGTGTCCGGTTCCAACCTTGTATACGTTCATACTTTTGTATGTTTTAGCAAGTATTTTTGCTGTTGATAAACATCCAAGTAAATATGAGATTATAAGTAAAACTGCAAAGGCAATTATCGATAACATATTATCTCCCCTTTAATAATTTCTAGCACCAAAAATTGCTGTGCCGATGCGAACAATATTAGCACCTTCTTCAATGGCGATCTCAAAGTCATTTGTCATTCCCATAGAAAGGAATTCCATTTCTGTATTGGGAATTTCCAGTGTGTTTATTTCTGTAAATAATTCTCTTAGTTTTTTAAAAGAGCTTCTTATTATCTGCTCGTCATGCGTGAACATGCTTATGGTCATTAATCCTTTTATCTTAACGTTTTCTAACTGGCTTACTGTTTTTATGAATTCCTCAGTATCTTTTGGTGTAATGCCGTTTTTACTCTCTTCACCAGATGTATTTACCTCAATTAAAACATTCTGAGTAATTGAATTTTGTTTAAGGTAGTTATTCAATTTATTAGCTGTTGAGAATTTATCTATTGAGTGAATAAGAGTTGGTTTTAGCTTCATTAATTTATTAATTTTATTGGATTGTAAATGACCAATGAAATGGAATTCATTAAATTTACCTATTAAGGTTGGTATTTTGTCTTCAGCTTCCTGAACTTTATTTTCACCGATAAATTCAATGTTATAAGAAAGTGCTTCTTCAATTGCCTGAATTGTTCTTGTTTTTGTTACTGCAAGAAGCTTGATATCTTTAGGATTCCTATTTGCCTTAACTGCAGCTTTATGTATCTTTTCTCTAATTATTTCAATGTTTCTACTTAATGCCATTTTATTCTCACTTATATTAATTAATAATAATAAGTAAAATAATTAGAATTATATGTCAAATAGAAAATAGCTTGTTTTGCTTAATAGTTGGAATGTTGAGTTGTTAAGAGGTTCTGCAAGAAGAATTCACAGAGTGACGGGGAACAAGAACTATAAACAAAAACTTTGCAAAACTTTAATTAAAGTAATTCTTAAAAGATAAGCTTTGCAAAGTTTGGTTATTTAAGTAAGATCATCTTTTTTGTGTTTGTATAACGTCCATTGGCTTTTAATTTGTAAAGATAGATCCCAGAAGTTACAGGCTGATTATTTTGGTTAGTTCCGTTCCAAACTACCGTATGTTTACCCATAGAAAGCTGATCTCTTACAAGTTGTTTAACCATTTGCCCTTTAATGTTATACACAGAAAGTTCAATGTTAGAATCTTCTGTTAAATTGAATGCTATTGTTGTTGTTGGGTTAAAAGGATTTGGGTAGTTGTACATCGCAATATCAGAGGTTGGAACAATATGATTTTCTGCATGGGTATAAGTTGTATCCGACAGCGTAATATCATCAATCATTAAGCCAAATCCGGTTGGATCATCATCATTTGTATGCAATCCAATACGAAGCTGAATGATCTCATCAGCCAAGAGCGAGAGATCGTTGTAACCACTCCAATTTGCAGAGAAATAAGACCAATTATCAACTGAACCGGTAAATACAACATTCTCGATTCCTGGTTCTCCAAATGGATTTGAAATTGAATTCCAATTAGACCAAATTTCAATATATGGATTCTGATAAATTGCTACAAGATATTTTACTTCCACAGAAAAATAATCGCAATCTGGATATGAATTGTCATCTAACTCAGTTTTTATTTTCATATCAAAATATATGTTGCTTTCTGCTGGCAATGTAAGTGAATCACTAGTTATATAGTTGTGCATGTTTGGGTTGTAAAGTGAAGTTTCACTATCGAAACAACCAAGAACATAAAGTGGGGAAGGAGCGGTTGGATCTTGCAGAACATGCCACAGGTCTCCACCTTTTGCAGTGTTGGAAAACCCAAAAAATCCAGTTTCATCTTCGGCATCATTTGTGAATACTCCGGCAATATTTATGTTATCAATAAACAAGCCTGTTAATTCTGGATTTGATGTGGTAGAAGTATTTGGATCTGATGCAAAAGCAAAACTAATAATTACTTCACTTCCTAAGTAAGTAGCAGGAATTGTGATGGAAGTTGATGTCCAATCGGTTGAACCACCCCAACCCGGAATTCCCGGAATTCCGTCAGGATCTTCATTATGTTCAAACCCAAAACCGTATAAACTTGAGCTGTTATAAGCTGGTGTGCAATCTGTTAAAATTTCTGCTTCTGCGTAATCTTGTGTGGCATTTCTTATGCGAACATTAAAACCGTCCCATCCATCAAATTCACCGTTAGTTCCTAATTCTTCTATCGCTCTAAATTGATCAAATACAATAGTCAAATTTCCTGAAGCAGGTAGAGTTATTGCAGGTGTATCTAAAACTTGATACCAGCTATCTTCGTAACCACCATCAGGTGAAATGTTAACATTTGCCATGCGCCATGATTTTCCGGAACCGCCAAAAGCATTGAATGTAGTTGTGTTCCAAAAAGAACCCGGATCAGTAGTATCTAATGTTTCCCAAGAATCAATCCCATCTTCAAAATCTTCTAAGAAAATAACATTTTCTCTGTTTATAGTTTCTTTTGAACTATCAATCTGCTCAGCATTAACAATTGTTAAACTCTCTGCAAATAGCAATAAGCCTGCAGAAAGCAGGCTTATTATCAATATTATTTTTTTATCCACTTTCATAATGGAAACATTATGCATAAATTATTCCAGTTCAGAGATATATTGTACAAGGTCTACAACTCTGTTTGCATAACCGGCTTCATTATCATACCAACTGAGTACTTTAATAAAGTTGCCATTAACCATAGTAACGTCTGCATCAAAAACGGAAGAAGCAGGATTTCCAACAATATCTGTAGAAACAATTGGTCCCTCAACATATTCTAAAACTCCCTTCATTCTGTTCTCGGAAGCAGCTTTCATTAATTTATTTATCTCTTCTTTAGAGGTTTTTCTATCTACAATAATTGAAACATCAACTAAAGACCCTGTTGGTGTAGGAACCCTTACTGCCATTCCATCAATTTTCCCTTTAAGTTCAGGAATTACCTTTGCAGTTGCAGTTGCAGCACCTGTAGTTGTAGGGATAATATTTAATGCAGCTGCACGTGCTCTTCTTAAATCGCTATGTGGGAAATCAAGAAGTCTTTGGTCCATTGTATAAGAATGTATCGTAGTCATTAATGCAGATTCAACAGTAAAGTTGTCTGTGATAACTTTCATTACAGGAGCAAGACAGTTGGTTGTACATGATGCATTTGAGATAATTGTATGTTCAGCTTTTAGTATTTCATCATTAACACCCAGAACTATTGTAGCATCTACTTCACCTTTTGCAGGAGCAGATATGATTACTTTCTTCGCACCGGATTTAAGATGTTTTGCTGCACCTTCCTTTGAACGGAAAATACCTGTTGACTCAACAACAACACTAATATCCAATTCTTTCCAAGGAAGATCTTCAGGATTTCTTTCGCTGAATACTTTAACTTCAACTCCATCAACAACAATTGCACCTTCTTTAACTTCTATTTTGTTATCTAAAATTCCATGTACAGAGTCGTGTTTAAGTAAATATACAAGCGAATTTATATCCATAAGGTCGTTTATAGCAACAACTTTATAATTTTCATTATTAAGAAAACCTCTAAAAACAAGTCTTCCAATTCTTCCAAAACCGTTAATTGCAATATTTTTCATCTTTTCTCCTTTAAAGTAAGATTGATTTTCCGGCACTACCGGTAATTTGAACTAGCTCTTCTACTGCATTTTGCATAGCTTTTTCACTATGAATAAGCCATTTGCGAGGGTCAAAACGGCTTTTATCGATTGTATAATCTGCTTCGTTTATATTTTGTGGTCTTACTATCGCATCTTTTTCTTTTTCCCAATAAGCTTGAGTTGACTTAGCAAATTCCATTTGATAACGAGTATCTTTGTTTATCTTTACAACACCGTTCTTAATTGCATCTATTTGCTGCTTAGCAGTTAACCCAGATGCCCCATGAAGAACGATACCCGTCTCAACATTATTATGTATAAGCAGATCATCGATCTCTTTTATGAGGTCAAGTTTTAGCGTGATTTGAGCACCTTTTGTAACACCATGATTTGTGCCAACAGAAGCAGCGAAAAGATCAACTCCGGTTTTCTTAACATATTCTAAAGCTTCAGATGGTGAAGTATAAAGTTCTGTATCGGAAACTATTTCGTCTTCAGCTCCCTTAATGTAACCAATTTCACCTTCAACTAAAACTCCATGTTTGTGAGCAATAGCCACAACTTCTTTAGAAATGCGAATATTTTCCTCAAAATCTTCTTTTGAAGCATCGATCATTACAGAAGAAACCAGATCATTTTCTATGCAGTACACTACAAAATCAAAATAATTTGGGGTAGCATGATCGATATGCAGTCCGACACCAGAATTCTTATATTGAGATGAGATGATCTTGATCATCGAAGATATCATTTGAGCACCGGCTTCAATATCTTTTGTATCACCGGCAGCAAATTTAACAGCTCCGGAACTCATCTGGAGAAGTCCATCGGATCTTTGAGCCTCATAACCCTGAACAACTCCCCTAATTGCACTATCAAAAACAACGTTAGATGCGACAATACCAAATCTTTCTTTCTTTGCTTTGAGAAATACTTCTTTTAGCTTATCTCCTCTGTAAAACATGCAACCTCCTCATTTTTGATTTTATAATCTATTTGTCTTCAAAATCTATTGATTCGATCATATCTTCTTTGTTTTTTAATGATGAAAGCATATATTGAGCTGATTCGCTAAGATCTCCTTCTGGATACAAAGTAAGGAACTCTTCAAATAGTGCGATTGCTTTTTCTGTGTCTTTAAGTTCTTCTGCAAAAAGGAATCCTTTCATGAACATTGCTTTGTAGTCATCCTTATTGTTTTTATGATATTTCATTACTTCATCATAATAGAATATTGCATCGTTGAATCGTCTTCTTTTTTGAGCAGCTTCAGCTTTATTGAAATACTCTTCTGCAGTAAGTCTTACATCCATTTTATCTGGATAAGTAACAAGTGCATATTTTGTTTCGAGCTCTTGTTTAACACTTTCAAATTTCTCTTTAGAAAGAGTTCTCATAAATGTTTTCTTTATTCTATCTTTCTCTTCTTCAAATGGTTTTGCAATTGCTACAACATCTTCTAATATTCTAAAGAATACATAAATGCCTTTAGAATTTTGGAATACTTTGCTAAGATCTTTTGGGTCTGTGTCCCAAACCATATCGCAATAAACTTGGTCTTTTCCCATTCCCGGGATTATACCGTTATCATAAATATGATCTAAAATTCCATCACCCTTAGCATAAACAGAATTATCTGTGATAAGAGTTTTGATCTCTTCATCTTTCTTTTTCTTGATAAGTTTTTTAACTGTTTTACGCATTTTTGCAGCAGTCTTTTTGGTTTCAAAACCAAAAGTTTGAATTTTTCTATGTGCAAGAGAACTAAATTCTTTAATGTTCTCGTTATAGTACTCTTTCAACTTCTTATCACTTGTATCAATTGATTCAACAACAAGTTTATTATAAACAGTTCGCAGAGCCATATTTCGTTCGATTTGCTCTATTGTAGCTTTAAGCATTGGATTTTTATCGTACCCTTTTTCTAAAGCATCTAAATAGAAGACATCAGATTTTGCCAATCTATCGATATATTGTTTTTTCCCATCATCAGTACGCAGTGAGATTTGAACACGTTTTGAAAGAATATCGAGGTGCTCTACTAGATCTCCTACATTCCTATCTATTAAAGTATTTGAAGATGTAATGATCTTTTCATTCATTATTACTTCATTACTATCTGGCGCTAGTGTATTAATCTGTGGTAAAATATCATAATTGATTATAACATTATATTTTACAAAGAGTTCTTCTCTTTTCTTCTCGATGATTGCATTCTCTTTTTCCGGCTTTAATTTTGCTTCGATCATTTTTTCTGCTTCTTCGAATGTGCGATCTTTATATTGATCATGATTCTCTTTGAAATATGCTCTCTTCTCTTCATCTGTAAAAGAGATAGCATCCTTAAGAAGATCTTTTCTATACTCAGAGAAATATGTGTTCTTTACTTGATCGGCAATTCTTTCAAAGAAATCATCTTGTTCCATGATTTTCTGATCTAGTGCTTCTAAGTAAAATATCTCTTCTGTACAGATAATATCAAGAAGTTCTTTTTTCCCTTCAGCAGTATCATATTTAGCTTTATACATAGGGGGTATTTGAGAAAGACGTTTGTTTACGTTACCCATTGTGATTTCATTGTCTTGGTATTTTGCTACAACTGTTGAATCAGCTACTTCTGTAGCGGCAAATAAAGATAAAAAGGTAAATATTGCGACTAAAGTGATAATTGTTTTTTTTCTAATACTTCTGTGATTCATAATTTAATTCCTCTCCATTATCCAATTTAGAGCATCACAAAAAAAAATTGACTATTTAAAGTCAAGTAAATAAATGGAGGAGTTTTATAAAGCTGTCATGCGCATAGAAGGTTATTGTATGGGTATATTTTCACGAGATTTGATAGTGCAAAATTATTACGCTTTTGATAAGAAAAGCTGTCTGGAAGAGATGGTGGATTTTCTATACAAAAAAGAAGTGATAGTTTCTGCTGATGATTTTTTTAGAGCGATAATGGAACGTGAAAATTTAATGACTACAGGTATCGGAAGAAAAGTGGCTATTCCCCATGCCAGATCAAATCTTGTGAAAGAAATAAATATAGCTGTTTATGTGCTTGACAATGAACTTGAGTTTAACTCGGTTGACGATGAAAATGTAAAAGTGATCTTTATGATAGCAGTTCCCGAAAATGAAAAAGAAGAATATATGAAAGTTTTAAGTGGAATTTCAAACTTTCTTAGAGTTGATGAAAATAGAGAAGTGCTTTTTAATGCAAAATCAAAAGACGAACTTTTTGAAATTCTTGAGGAGATTAAAATATGAAGAAATATTTAATACTCATAACAATATTACTATTTTCGGTTTTATTAATTGCCGAAAATGAAAATGCCGGAACAAGTGGTTTTACTTTTTTAAAGGTTAACTACTCTGCCAGAGCTTCTGCGATGGGAAATGCATATACCGGCCTTTCTAATGATGCAGATGCTGTTTTCTTTAATCCTGCTGGGCTTGTACAAGTTAATTCTCCACAGGCATCATTAACATATATGAGTTATCTTGATGGAATAAATTGCGGCTCGGCAGTTTATGTATATCCAACTAACGAAAAAACTTCTCTTGCTGTTTTTGCAAAAGGGCTTTCTGCAACAGAAGATCGTACAATTGCAGATGAGATGGGACAATATGAAGAAACAAGTGGTACTTTTGGAATGTCTGATTTCATTTTTGGAATTAGTGCTGCTCGATATCTATTAGATATACTGGATGTTGGAATCAATGTGAAATTCATTCAGGAATCACTCGATGATAAATCTGCATCAGCTGTTGTTTTTGATGCTGGTATTATGCATCAATCTACGAATGAGCATATAAAAGTTGGAATTGCTATAAGAAATATTGGTAAGCAATTAACATATTATACAAATAATGAATATGAAGAGGTTATGCCAACAACTTTAACTGTTGGGTTTAATTACCATCCAAAAGAAAAATTTTACACAACTGTAGATATTTATAAACCCTTAGATAATGAAATTTTCGGAAAGATCGGTATAGAATATAAAATACATCCAATGCTAGCATTAAGAACTGGCTATAAAACAAATGCATCCGATTGGGCAACAGGTGGAGAAAATGATTTTCTGTCTGGGATGTCTTTTGGAACAGGATTTGATCTTAATAAATACAATTTGATAATGGATTACGCGATTGTCTCTTATGGAGATCTTGGATTCGTAAATCAGATTTCAGTAAAATATTTATTCTAGAGAATAAGAAATCATTTCAAGTGCAAAAGATCTTAAAATCAACATATCTTGCTTTTATTTTAGAAAAACTAAATACTTCACTAAAAATTATTAGACAACAAAATTCGGTTCAAAAATATGACCAAAATTTTTTTATGAGGAATAAATGGATAAAAAGAATTTTCTGTTTGAACTTGGCGTAGAAGAAATTCCAGCAGCGTATATTGCTGGGGCAATAAAAACAATTAAAGATCATTTTGAAATAAATTTAAAAAAGGCAAATCTTGAGTATGATGAGTTACAGCTATTTTCTTCTCCGCGTCGTTTTGCAATTAAGATTACATCACTTCAATCACAACAAAAAGATGAAGTTATCCAGCGTGTGGGTCCAACAAAAGAGATGGCATATACGGCCGATGGAAAGCTAACAAATGCGGCTTTAGGTTTCCTGCGCGGAGCTGGAGCAGAAGAGAGTGACATAATCATTAAGCAAACACCCAAAGGTGATAAAATTGCCATAAAAAAAGAGATTAGAGGTAAATCTGCAACTAGCATTCTAGTAAATTTAATAAAAGAAGCGATCAATGGTATTAAATTTCAGAAATCAATGAAATGGGGGAGTTCTAAACTCTCTTTTGCGAGACCGATCAGATGGATATTAGCATTATTTGATGATGATATTATTGAACTGGAATATGAAAACATAACATCTAATAATATAACTTATGGTAATAGGTTTCAAAAGTTAGATAACCCAATTGATATAAACTCGATTGATGAATATGAAAGAAAGTTAGCAGACGTTTTTGTGATTCCAAATCGTGATAAAAGAAAAGAGATAATAAAGAAACAGATGGGTGAGCTGTTCATTAATTCAGATGAAAAAGTAATAGAAAACAATAAATTATTAGAGACAGTTACAGATCTTGTGGAATTCCCAACAGCCGTAATTGCAGATTTCCATGAAAAATATCTTAAACTTCCTCAAAAAGTGGTAACCTTAACTCTTTCTGAACATCAAAAATATTTCTCTATAAATAATAAAGATGGTAAACTCAGTAATAAATTCTTATTCATTTCCAATGGAGATCCGCAATTTTCAAGCCTTATAAAACTTGGTAACGAAAAGGTGATTACTGCCAGATTGGAAGATGCGGAGTTCTTTTATAAGGAAGATACAGCACAGCCTTTTGAAGCGTTTGTGCCAAAACTGTCTGAGGTCACGTTCCAACAAAAACTTGGCTCTGTATTAGAGAAAACAGAAAGATTTAAGCAAATAACAAGATTTATTGGTGATGAAGTTAAACTGGAAGAAAATATTAAAAAATATTCTTTAGACGGAGCAAATTTATGTAAAGCAGATCTTGTTACGCTAATGCTTGGTGAGAAGGAATTTACAAAGCTTCAAGGATATATCGGACATCAATATGCCCTTAAAAGCGGTGTAAACAAAGAGACTGCGCTTGTAATTGAAGAGCATTATATGAATGGAGATAATGCGATGTCTTTAGCTGGTTCTGTGGTTGCAATTGCAGATAAGATCGATACGATCTGCGGAATTATCGGGGTAGATATGATACCAACTGGATCGAAAGATCCATTTGCGTTAAGGCGTGCTGCTAATGGTGTGGTTCAGATAATTTCCAACAATAAATTTGAGCTTGATATTCATAAATTGATAGATGTGTCTTTTGAATTATTAAAAGACAGACTAGATAAGCCTGAGAATAATAAAGAAGTAGTTTATGATTTTTTTAAACAGCGTGTGAATTGGCTTCTTAAACAAAAGCAAATTGATTACGATATTATTGAAAGCGTTATGCATATAGATCACTCTAATATTCCTGATCTTATTAACAGAGCTGAAGCACTGCAGGGATTAAAAAAGCAGGAAGATTTCATTAAGCTTGTTCTTGGATTTAAGCGTGTTTCTAATATTATTGCTGATGAAAAACCAACTTTAATTGTTAATAAGGAAATGCTTACAGAGAGAATGGAGCAAGAACTTTACGCACAATATCTAGAACTGGATGAAGAGATCAAAGAACTTCTTCCTAAAAAAAATTATAAGAAGATCTTGGAAATTTTGGTTAATTATGGAAGTACTATAGATAAATTCTTTGATGAAGTTTTGGTTAATGTAGAAGATGTTAAGATCAAACAGAACAGATACAATATTCTTTTTTGCATTCGGGAACTATTCTTACAGGTTGCAGATCTTTCTAAACTTGTTGTTGAAGGCTAATAAAAAATATAGAGGTAATGAAAATGGCGATTCAAATTTCTCACAGAGCAAAGGCTATAAAGGCATCACCAACTCTTACGGTATCATCTCTTGCTAAACAAATGAAAGCAGATGGTATTAATGTGATCAATTTTGGTGTTGGAGAACCAGATTTTAATACTCCAAACTACATTAAAGATGAAGCTCATAAAGCAATTAATGATAACTTTACGAGATATACTGCCTCTTCGGGTATTCTTGAGTTAAGGCAGGCTATTTCTGCAAAATTAAAACGTGATAATCATCTTGATTGCGATCCAAGTGATATTCTGGTTTCTCCAGGTGCAAAGGCTTCAATCTTTTTTGTGTTGATGACAATTTGTGATCCACGTGATGAAGTTTTAATTCCTTCTCCTTATTGGGTGAGTTATACTTCTCAAGTAGAAATGGTTGATGCTTTCCCAATATTACTTCCTACCCGTGCAGCTTCCAATTTTAAAATTTCAGCAGAGCAATTGGAAGAAGCATTGGAATCTTTAAGCAATCCTAAAGCTCTTATTTTGAATTCACCTAATAATCCAACTGGTTCCATTTACAGTAAGAAGGAACTGGCAAAAATTGCTGCTGTCTGCGTGAAACACAATATTATGATTATCTCAGATGAAATATATGAAAAGTTGATCTATGATGGGAAAAAACATGTCTCAATAGCTACGATAAGTGATGAGGTTCGCGAGCATACCGTTGTTATAAATGGAGTTTCTAAGGCTTATGCTATGACTGGCTGGAGGCTTGGTTATGCTGCGGGGCCTAAAGATATTATTAATCGTGCTGCCAGAATTCAAAGTCATTCAACTTCCTGTGTTAATTCAATAACACAAAAAGCAGCTATTGTAGCTTTAAGTGAGTGTGATGGGAGCATAGCTGAAATGCGCGATGAATTCCAAAAACGCCGTAATTTTCTTGTTGATGAATTGAATAAAATTTCCAACGTAAAGTGTCGTCTTCCTCGTGGTGCTTTTTATGCAATGCCAAATATTTCCTATTACCTACACAATAACAAGTTGGGCATTAAGAACGGTGTGAAGATGTGTGAATATCTTCTTAAAGAGTATAAAGTCGCAATTGTTTCCGGTTCTGCATTTGGAGCTGATAAATATGTACGGTTCTCATATGCTACAAGTATGGAAAACATTAAAGAAGGTTTACGAAGATTTAAACAAGGATTATTAGATAGCTTAACATAATTTTATGAAAGAATTTAAAGAGGAGATAGAAAAAAGACGCCAGGAACACAGGAATATGCGAAGTTCTTCCTGGATAAACTTTATTGTTCGAATTCTTGCTCTTATTTTTGTTATCATAATCATTAAATACTTTGCAGATCCGGATCCGGAAAAATTTAGAAGTTGGAAAACAAATACTAAAGCAGATACAATTAATGTTCAGGAGATTAAATGAGCTTACTTATAGTTGGTTCAATTGCCTTAGATAATGTAAAAACCCCATTTGGGAAAGTTGAGCAGTCTTTGGGTGGCTCAGCTGTTTATACTTCGATGGTTAGCAAAAATTTCTGCAATAGTCATATTGTAGGAATTGTGGGAGAGGATTTTCCTAAAGAGCATTTTGAACTTCTTAATAGGAACAAAATCGATACTACAGACTTGAAAGTTGTTCCCGGTAGAACTTTTCATTGGTCTGGTGTTTATAATGATATGAACAAAGCAGAAACACTTGATACCCAACTTAATGTTTTTGCTGATTTTGATCCAGAACTGTGTGATGGTAACAGAAATTGTGACTATTTATTTTTAGGTAATATCGATCCGGTTTTACAACTAAAAGTTCTAAAGCAAATGAATAATGCCAAAATTACTGCCTGTGATACAATGAATTTTTGGATAACGGGCGCAAGATTACAATTGATAGAAGTTATAAATAATGTTGATATTTTATTTATTAATGAAGATGAATTGAAAATGCTCACTAATGTAAATAATATTTATAAAGCTGCACAAAAAGCCAAAGAGATGGGGCCAAAACTGATTGTTGTAAAACGTGGTGAGTATGGTTCATTTGCATATTCTAATGATTTCATCTTTTTTGCTCCCGTATATCCTGTTGTAGATGTTGTTGATCCAACAGGTGCTGGTGACAGTTTTGCAGGTGGATTTATGGGTTACATAGCTTCTGTTGGCAACATAGAAGAAACAACAATTAAAAATGCAATGATATTTGGCTCTGTTACAGCTTCCTTTAATGTAGAATCATTTAGTGTGGAAAAACTTAAAAATATTAGCATGAATAATATTTTATCAAGAAAGAAAAAAGTAGAAAAAAGTATTTGTTTCTAAGGAGGGAATATGAATAATAGTTCAACAATTAGAAGTTTTGCACGCGAATCTTTAACGGGTAATTGGCTAAACGCAATACTAGCAAGCATGATATTCAGCGGTATAATATCTGTTGTTGGCTCGGCTTATGGAGTTGTATTTCTTATAATGGGTGCACTTTTATTTGGTTTGTACCTTTACTATTTAACCCTAATCAGAGAGAAGATCGGTGATTTTAATTTGCTATTCAAGGCTTTCACTTTTTCAGGGCCAAATTTAGGTTTGTTTGGAAAAACATTGGGTGTATATCTGCTAATGAATCTATTTATTTTTTTATGGATGCTGTTGCTGATTGTTCCAGGAATAGTAGCAGCATATTCCTACCGAATGTCGCTCTATCTTTTAATAGATAATCCTGAAATTGGTGTTTCGGAAGCTTTAAGAAAAAGTAAAGAAATGATGAACGGATATAAAGCAAGGTTATTTTATCTGGATCTAAGCTTTATTGGCTGGGCATTACTTTGTGTTCTTACTTTTGGGATTGGTATTCTTTGGCTGTATCCTTACATGTTAACTTCTCAGGCTATTTTTTATGAAGAGCTGCGTAAAGATCTTGGATTAACAACGAAAGTTAAGGAAAATGAAGCCAACATTATTGAAGAAATAGACCCAAAAATTGGTGGAGTTGTCGAATAGATAAATTGACTGTTTAAAACAACATTCTGCGGAACACTTTCCGCAGAATGTTGTTTTAAACATAAATAATAGAATGAGAAGTATTGACTGAATACTCTTACTTTAAGCAGGTTTAGGGCTGTTGTGCATAATTGCATTTATAAGGAATATTAAATGCATTATAATTGTTAAGAAATATAAAAGGTGAATTTGTGAAGTGGCGGTTTTTAATTAATTCAAAATTGAGCCCAGCTGAGAATATGGCAATCGATGAAGCCATATTTGAAAGCATACAAGATGGAAGGTCTCTTCCTACAATAAGATTTTATGGATGGGATCCTTCAACAGTATCTTGCGGTTATAATCAAGAAGTATCAAAAGAGGTTGATTTTATGGCTTTAAAGGAATATGGTTTTGGCTTTGTGAGGAGACCAACCGGTGGAAGACTGGTTCTTCATGATGATGAAGTAACTTATTCCGTCATAAGCCCTGCTTCTGGTAGGCTTTCTGGGAACATAACCGAATCTTATTCTGAAATAAGCAAGGCTTTGGCATTAGGGCTGGAACATATTGGTATAGTTGTAGACTTTGAAAAAGGTAACTTAACTTCCGAACACCAAAGGCAGGTAGCAAACCCTTGTTTTACAAGTAGTTCTAGGTATGAGTTAAACTACCAGAAAAAAAAAATAGTTGGAAGTGCACAGGTTAGAAAGAATAACTGCATTCTGCAGCATGGTTCAATTTTACTTAATCATGGTCAAAGCAAGTTAGCCAAGATCTTACCAGGTCTTACGATTGACCAGAAAGAGCGAATGGTGAAGTACTTGAATAGAAAAACAATTGGCATTAATGAAATTCTTGAAATGCCAATAAGTTACAAAACAGCGGTTAATTATCTGATTAAAGGATTCAAAGAAAAATGGACAAAAGATGACTTTGTGATCCATAAAAACCTTGAAACTTATGAACTTGATATTGCTGAAAAATTGAGAATAAGTAAGTACTTGACAGATGAATGGAACCAAAAGAAATGAGAAATAAAAAATTGGGAGTATTAGAAAATATAGATTGACACGATTTTTTTTAATATAGTTTTTGTTCAAATGAAAAGTATTTAATAAATAATTTAGGGAGGATTATTAATGCTTAAGAAAATCATAATTTCACTCATGTTAGCTTTTCTGTTTACAACAATATTATCTGCCGGAACTACTGGAAAACTTGCGGGTAAAGTAACAGATGAGAAAGGGAATCCTATCCCCTTTGCAAATATAACAATAATGGATGGTGAAACACTTGTTTCTGGTATGATGACCAAAGAAAATGGTTCATACTTCATTATTAATATTACACCTGGAGTTTATGACGTATTTTGTATGAGAGGTGGATTTAGAACACAAAAAAGATCCGGTGTAAAGATAAGCTTAGATCTTACTCAAATCGAAAATTTCAAAATGCCTCAACAAGCTATAGAAATTGAAGGATTTGATGTTGTTGAAAGTAAGGTTGAAATGATTCAGCCAACTAAAACACAATCAGGTAAAACTATCTCAGCTGCAGACATTGAAGATATTTCTGTTACGCAGATCGAAGATGTGATTGCAATGCAGGCTGGTGTTACACTCAATAATGGTGAAATCCATGTCCGTGGTGGAAGATCTAATGAGATGGCCTATACTGTTGACGGAATGTCAGTTTCTGACCCTGTAGACGGTGGAGCTGCTCTTACTATTGATACTGATGCTATTGCAGATATGGATGTGATGACTGGTGGGCTAACTGCTGAGTATGGTAATGCTCAATCTGGTATGGTTAATATTGTAACCAAAAGTGGTTCACGTGATTATTCAGGAAAGTTTGAAGCTATTTCAGACCACTTGATCGATTCTCCTGATAATAGCAACAGAGATGTAATAAAGTTCGCTATCGGGGGACCTGTATTAAGCCCATTAGTTTCTTCTCTTAGAGATAAATTTACTTTCTATCTTAATGCTGTAGGAAGTTGGCATGATACAAGATATAAAGACTATCTCACCTTAAACCCATATGAAGATCTCGATGGACTGGTTAGTAGTTGGTCAGATTATGTACAATATGATCCTTATGAAGGTAGAGAAGATATTATAGGTTTTAACACAGGCAATAGAAACTATAACGATTATAATGCAAACTTGAAAATGAAGTATAAATTTAATGAACGTCAGAATATTACTTTTGCTGTTCGAGGTGATAAATATGATCGTCTTCCATTTGCTCATAATTGGAGATATGCTTTAGAACATTATGCTAAAACTGCAGGAGAGCAAAGGCAATATATTGCTACCTACGATCAAACTATTGGTTCTCAAATAAATATTAAAGTAAAAGCCAGTATGTACGAGAAAAGCGTTTCTCAGTCACCAAGAGACATTAATAGAGAAGACTGGTTTGCATTGGATTCTGGGTCTGATTTTAATCTGTATGGTGATAATCAACTAGGAACTACTGAGGGTATTTTCTATCTCACTGAAGAAGATAACAATATTGTGAGCGATGTTGAAGATTATACCTGGGAATTTGAAACACTTACTGGGTTGCCAATGGGTATTCCTTTTGTTGAACCAGGTACAGTATACAATACTTACATTGACGATGGTAACAAAATGTTACAATTAAAAACTGATGTTGAATATCAAGCTAATGAAACTCATGGTTTGAAGACGGGGTTTGAAGTAATTAAACATACGATCGAGAAAGATCAGTGGAGAAATCCTTGGGAACTTTCAGTTAGCAGATACACAGATTATCTAAATGAATGTGAACCAGAGGCAACTATTTTAGAGGGAGATTCAATTCCCGGAACAGGAACTTTTGCTCTAAGTGATACGTATTTTTATTCAAGAGATGATCTTTTAGCTGCAACAATTGCCTCATCAGGATTAACGGATGGATACAAGGCTGAACCATGGCAAGGTGGGTTATATCTGCAAGATGCAATGGTTTGGGAAGGATTGATAATTAATGCTGGTGTTCGTTGTGATGTTTGGCATCTTGGTGATGATTATGAAATTAAAACAGCTAGTTACAATGGCTCTTATCTAGAATCTATTGATCCTAATAATTCCATGAATGAAGAAACGTATAAGATCGCAGATTCAACAGGTACTTTAATAATACCACCTCAAGATACACATCCTATAGAATATGCGAAATATATGAGTGCTGTAGATTACCATGGAAGAATCAGCGACAGATTCAGCCAACCACAATTTATGATCTCACCGCGTCTTGGTGTCTCACACCCTATTTCAGAAAAAAGCGTATTGCATTTTGTTTATAACTATCAAAGACAACTACCTCAAATGCAGTATATTTTTACAACAGGTAGACCTATAGATGTTGTTACAAATCCGGGATCAAATGTAATTGTAGGCAATCCTGAGCTTAAAGACCAGACTACAATTACTTATGAAGCAGGTCTGCAATATCAGCTTCATGATGATTATGTTATGGATATCACGGGTTATTTCAAGAATGTATATAATTATGTTAGTACTATAGAAGTAGAAGACCCTGAAGATCCTACGATAAAGTGGAATGAATATGTTTCTGAAGATTATGGTAGTGTTCGAGGAATTGATTTGAATATAAGCAAATTCCTATCAAACTTTTTCTCAGGATCGGCTGCCTATTCTTTAACATGGGCAAACGGGAATCACTCTGAAACTACTACAGATAATGATGAAAGTTTGCGAGAATTTCCTTTAGAATGGGATACTAGACATAATTTTAACTTTAATATTACTTTTAAAGTTGGTGCAGGTGAAGAATTCTATATTCCTTTCACTGAGGCAGTACTACCACTTCAGGATTTCTCAATTAATTTCCTCTATAATCTTGCTTCAGGTTCTCCATATACACCACATTCTCTTATTAATGGTGAAGATACACCTGACCTAAATGTTAATAGTGCATTTGCTCCTCATACAGCAAATGCAAATTTGAAATTTACTAAAAACTTCAGTTTTGGTAAAAATATGAAAATCAGATGCTATGCAAATATTTCAAACTTATTTAACAAAGATAACTTTAACAGTGTTTATCCAATAACTGGAAATCCATATGATGAAGGTGTAGATTTAGAGCTTGCTGGTGGGTATTATGATCAAAATTTAGGATCTATTTATAGTGAATTTGATAGAGATCCATCAAAAGTTGCGGCTGGAAGAACTTATTCGTTTGGATTGACTTATATTTGGTAAAAAAAATAAAAAAATAAATTTGGAGGATATAAAATGAGGAAAAGACTATTAGCTATATTTATGGTTTTAGCAATTGCTAATTTCATGTTTACTGCGATTGCCTTTGCGCAAGAAGTTGTTGCTGAAGAGGAAGCTGCAGTTGAAGAAGTTACTACTGAAGAAGTTGTAACTGAGGATGTTGTTGAAGAAGTTCCATTTGAGGAAACTTCGCAATCTGGTGGGCTTGAAATGTTTGCCCGTAAAATTGTTGGAAGTGGATTAGTCGACCTGTTCATTCAGGGTGGATTTGTAATGTATCCAATGCTCCTTCTTCTAATTTGGGGTATTGCAACTATCATTTGGAAAATAATCTCTCTCAGTTATGCAAAAATAAATCTTAATGAGTTTCTTGGTAATGTTATTCCACTTATCGAAGAAAAAAAATATGATGAAGCACTTAAACTTTGTGAAGAAACAAAGGGACCAGTTGCAGCCGTTATGCATAATGGTCTTCTTAAAGTGGATAAAGGTATCGATGCTGTAGAAAAAGCTATTGAAAATGCTGGTGTTATCGAAATGGCATTTTTAGAGAAAGGATTTATTCCACTTTCTACAACTATTAACCTTGCTCCAATGTTTGGTTTCTTCGGAACAATCGTTGGTATGATCAGAGCTTTCCGTGATATTGCAGCTGCTGGTGAAGTTGAGCCAACAATTGTTGCTACAGGAATCCAAATTGCTCTTATTACTACAGCTGCTGGTTTGGCTGTTGCTATTCCAATGCAGTTCTTTAATAATATGTTCCTCGGCATGGTAGACGGACTTGTAATGGATATGCAAAGAGGATCTGAAAAAATGATCGAAACTCTTGTAGAAAATAAATAGGGGGCAAATGTGTTACGCAGAAAAAGAAAAGATCTGGGAGGTATTCCCACAGCATCAATGTCTGATGTTGCTTTTCTGCTGCTTGTCTTCTTTCTATCTACTACAAAGTTTGATATAAAAAAGGGATTAGGGATAGTTTTGCCTGCTGTATCTGATGGTACACAAAAAAAGGTTAAACTAAAAGATGAGAATCTTACAAAGATCTGGATAGATAAGGATGGACAAATTACTCTTATCTCAGGTGGAAACGAGCAAATCGTTCCAATGAATGAATTAGAGAAAACCATCCATAATATTGTAAAAGATAATCCAGATATGGTTATATCCCTTAAAACAGATAGAAAAAGTAAATACCAGTATATGGTTAAAGCTTTAGATAAGCTTCAAGCCTCTGGTGCAGAAAAAATTTCTTTGTCAACAAACTAGGAAGGTATTATGGCTAATATTAAGAAAAGTGCAAGACCAGAAACTGCAATACCTACTGCATCTATGTCAGACATAGCTTTCCTACTTCTTTTATTCTTCATGGTTTCTACTGTGTTTGTTAGAGAAAAAGGAATACCCGTAAGAATGCCGAAAGCTGTAAGTATTGAAAAAATTCCACGTAATCATTCAGCTACTATTTATGTGAATAAAAGTGGATTGATATCGATTGATGATTTCGTAGTTTCCATACCTGATGTAAAGTACGTAATGCAAAAGAAATTAGCAGATGACTTTAATGTGCTAACTTGCTTCAGAACAGATAAAGATACAAGTTATGGTATCATGTCTGACATCTTGAATCAATTACGCGAGGCTCAAACTTTGCGCGTATATTTTGAAGCTAAGTTGCAAAGGTAGGTGAAATATGAAAAAACAAATATTTGATTGGAAAGATATCGCAGAAAGTTATTATGATAAATCTGTAAGTTTAGCTATATTGATTTTATTGTTTGCTTTTATTGTCTCACCAAAAATTGAAGTGAAACCTTACGATAGAACTATAAATATTATAGATGCGGTTGATATCCCACCCGAAATAAAAGAGAGAATTAAACCACCTGAAGAGACAGTAAGACCTGTTGTTGAAATAGTTATCGAAGAAGATCTTGATGGTGAAGATGATGAAGATATCGAAATTATTGAAACAATCGGTGTAACTTCTTTAGATCCGTATGAAGAAATTCAGGAGAAAATTCTGGGTCAAACTTCAAAATTCGCAATCTATGAAGATGAACCTTTTCCAATTAGGAAGGCTCCGTTGGAATATCCTGTGTTTGCAAAAAATGCCGGGATAGAAGGTGAAGTGATACTGCAAGTAGAAGTTTTTACTGATGGTACTGTTGGTGCTATTGAGATATTAAAATCATTAATGTCGGGTCCTGGTGGACTGGATGAAGTAGCTGTAAAAAGTGTAAAGAATTGGGAATTCTCACCAGCAAAAAGTGGTGGAAAACCTGTTGCCTGCTGGGTTACCTTCCCAGTTGGTTTTTATTTAAATTAAAAAATCTTGGGGGATTTTATATGAATATTAGTAAACTAAAAGTATTAATAATTCTAATGCTTCTTATCGTGTTTGCTGTGGGTGCATTTGCCAGAACTTACGCAGGATCTGTGTCAGATAAAAAATTTGATGCCTCAGAAGTACACAACATAGGAAACATCTGGTTACGAGTGAGTAATTATGGCTTCTTCGGATCATTTGGAGAAGAGTGGCCATCACTTGAATATCCAGGAGGTTCTTCTATTGATTATTTGTTTGCTGGCGGATTGTGGTTTGGTGCGAAAAAGATCAAAAGAGATTATTTGGGAAGACAATATTACTGGCTTAATTATCCGCCGGACGCAGACGATGATTATGTGCTTGAAAGTGATCCTCTCTGGAATGATTCTTTACAAGTAGTGGTTGATACTTTATGTAGTATCGGTATTGATGGATGGAGGAGTCTTAATGAACTTTTACCAGCCTACAACCCACTAGAAGCTTCTCATCTTGGATCACAATATACAGAACATAATTATCAGGATAAAACAGTTACAGCATCTATTAGAGATCAAAGAAAAGGTGTTGATGATGATAATGATGGATTAATTGATGAAGATCCTTTAGGATATGCATTCCCATTTAGAGTTAGTGATGAGTTGCCAGATGTTTTTTCCGTTTATGGTGGTAATTGGCTTCATAATTCAGAAGTAGTTCATGGAATTGATTTTATTACTGATGAAGGTAACCAGTCAATCTGGTTCCCACTTGGGTTTGTAGATCTTAGTGATGATTCAAATGATCGTTATAATTTCTCCGAACCATCTGATGATGATAATGATGGCATTGCAGATGAAGATGGGTATCCTGTCTCTGAGCAAGATTTCGTTTCATACTATTATGACTATAGTCCTTTTGAAAATGGTAATCCAGATCCTGATAGAGATTATGATTCTGATTCAGGTTCAAATACACATATTCCACTTAATATTAGAGTACGTCAAATGAGTTATCAGTGGAGTTATGATTATATCAAAAACCTAGTTTATGTTGAATTCAACATTACTAATATGAATGAGCAGGATACACTATATGACTGCGCTATGGGTATCTATATGGATTCTGATGTAGGACCGCAATCTTTTGGTGGCTCTGCAATAGCACCGGATGATTTAAGTAGTTACGTTCCCGGTGATGGATATGAATTTGCATATACTTATGATCAAGATACAGATGGTGGACTGACCAACGGATTTGTTGGGTCTCGTGTTTGTACACCGGATCCGGATCAACTTGAATTTGCTTGTTGGACATGGGATGTAGGCTATGGTCCTGATGATTGGCAACCACATCATTATTCTTCAACATCCAACTTAACAGCTAATGAAAAATACTGGTTAATAACAGGAAGAAATCCGGATGAAGCGGCAGTGATCGACCTTAGAGCATATCCAAATGCTCAGATTGAAGCAGATCCAAATGGTACTGATACAAGATACCTTTTTGGTTTCTATGGTGCTCAATCTCATACTGGTGATACTGACGAGCCAGGTGAAGAAGGTTATGGAATTGATGACTATTTAGAAATAGATGAAGATGGTGTTTATTTCAAACGTTGGAATCTTCCTCCAGGCAGAACTATGAAGATCGTTATTGCTGTATTCCCTGGAGACAGTATTTTTGAATTGAAGCAAACTGCTGGATTCGCAAAATTTATTTATGGACAAGCTCAAACGCTTACCACTGTTGTTGAGCCTGATATCTATCCTCATTATCAAGCTCCTGAACCTCCCGATTATCCAAATATGTATGCAGGACTTATTAATGATGGTAATGCATTAGATTTATATTGGGATAATATATCCGAATATACGGTAGATGTTGAATTTGTTCCTACGCGTGATGTTGGTTGGCAAGATATTAATCCGGGTATAGATAGTTATGTTATTGGAGCAGATACTACAGGTATGCCGGAAGCATACTGGCCAAGTACAATTGGAGATTATAATGATAATGCGCTTTTAAATCCATGGACAGCCAATAGACTCAGGCATGATTTCCAGGGTTACGCATTATATGGTAGATCTGGAAGTGGCTCACAAGAAGACTGGGTAGAAAAAGGTAAATGGGATAAATTTGAAACTGATCAAGATGAAGAAGATTACTTAGTAAATGCTAACGCTGATACATTCTTTGTGAATTTTCAAGGTGAAATTGGAATTGGAACTGAAGATCAATCCCTTCCTAATAGAAGAGTAATTACCGACGATGATGTAAATTATTATCATCTAAGTCAGCAATATGCTTTAATTCCATTTGATCTTGAAGATGATGATTATGTATTTGGAAATCATATCTATGACTATACAAAAACTGTTGCTACTGCATTAGATGATGGTGTTGCAACTTGGTCTGATACAGAAAAAGCTCTATATTTTGCTAATCCGGCTCTCCTTACTTTACCTAATGGCAATGGTGAAGAAATATATCTTGAGTTATATTCTAGAGGTATGATTCCTTTAGAAGGTTTTGTGAGTACAGGACTTCTTGCGGATCCAGCCAAAGTACTAGAGTTAAGAACCAAGCGTCTCTCAAGAAGATATTATAACCAAATAATTTCTAACCCACCAAAAGGTATAGAATATTATGTTGCTGTAACCACTTGGGATAGAGGTTTCCCATCTCAGAATATTCTTTCGCTTGAATCTGGAAGAGATGCAGATGCTAATATGAAAATATTATTCCCAGGTCCATCTGCTAAAACCGATATGGATAATATTTATGTTGTTCCAAATCCTTATATCGGACAGAGTAAATTTGACGGTAGAATAGAAAATGATTTTACTGGTGATAGAAGTAGAAGAATCTGGTTTGTGAACTTACCGGAAGATTGTACTATAAAGATCTATACTCTTGCTGGTGATCTTGTTGATAAGGTTATACATCATGGTGGTGAGAGTTCAGATATTGTTAACCCATCGGTAGCATTGAATAAAGATAAATTGAAACAAAGTGATATTACAGCAACAGGTATGGCTTCTTGGGATCTATTATCTCATAATAGTCAGATCATTGCAGCAGGTATATACTTGTTCTCAGTAAAAGATCATGATTCTGGAGATATTAAAGTTGGTAAGTTTGTAATAATTAAATAATTGGGTTCAAAGGTTCACAGACAAAATGTTTGTGAACCGAACTCACAATGATAAATGAGAGGTAAAAAATGAGAAAATATGTTGTTATACTAATAATACTTACAGTTCTTCCAGGGTTGTTGTTTGCAGATATTTTTGCAAAAACAGGAACAGCCGGGCTTCAATTCTTAAAAATTGGTATCGGCGCGAGAGCTCTTGGTATGGGTGAAGCGTATACAGCAGTTACAGATGATATTTCTTCAATATACTGGAATCCTGCTGGTCTGGCATTGAAAGCGCAAGATCAGGTTATGTTCTCTCACACAGCATGGGTTGCTGGTATTAATTATGAATTTGTTGCTTTTTCTAAAGTTACTCCATTAGGAACATTTGGAGTAAGTACGGCACTTTTACATATGGACTATATGGATGTAATTGAAGAAGATCCTTTTGGTCCCACAGGTGAAACATTCACAGCCTATGATCTTATGGTAGGTGTAACCTATGCAAATGAATTTACAGATAAATTCTCATTCGGTACTAACATAAAGTATGTACGTGAAAAGCTAGATGAATTTGATGTAAATGGTGTAGCTGTGGATATAGGGTCTTTATATAATACAGGTTGGAACAATCTTACCATCGGTATGGCGATAAAGAATTTTGGACCGGATCTTGAGTATGAAATAGATGAAGATGGTGATGGAGAATTAAATGAAGATCCATTTGATCTGATAGACAACGATGGTGATGGTCTTATCGATGAAGATCGCGATGAATTCCCTTTTAAAATTCCAATGGGATTCTCACTTGGTGTAGCAATGGATCTTTATGCAAGTGGTAACCAACTGTTGTTAGCTTCTGCTCAACTAGATAACTGTGTTGACAGGCAAGAAACTTACAATATAGGTATGGAATACAAACTTGGTACTTTCAAAATAAGATCTGGGTATCAGTTAAACTACGATGAAGTATCCTACTCAGCAGGCTTAGGTTGGACTATTCCAACAAGCTTTGCAGTTTTTGATATAGATTATTCATATACAGACATGGGAGATCTCACGGAAAGTTTTTTGAAATCTCCTCAAAGATTAACTTTAAAAATGTCGTTTTAAGAAATAACACAAAAAAAGGGAGGAAAAAATGAAAAAGATGTTAATTCTTTTGGGTTTAAGCTTATTAGTGTGTACACTTGTAGCTGAAGATTTCATGCAACCTGCCCAAGTTGCAAAAGATAGCTACTATTCAGGAATGAAATTTGGAACAAGAAGCACTTCCAGGGATCAAGATCCTGCACCGGAGTATTTCTTTATTCCTAATGGTGATGGTGAGAATACTACTTACTTAACAAGTTCGTATTATGATTACATGCCCTTCAGTTATAATGGTCATAACTTAA
>CAXCCM010000007.1:0-24460 GCA_963981005.1 uncultured bacterium
ATTTACCTGTAGGATTTGATGGATTGTTTAAGAGTAATATTTTTGTTTTGGATGTTATCTTGTTTGAGAAATCTTTACGATTTAATTCAAATTCTTGCTCAGGATTCAGATCAAATTCAACAGGTATCCCATCCATCATTTTGATAATGGTTTTATAAGCAATGTAAGTTGGATTTGCAATTAATACTTCATCACCCGGATCTATAAAACTAAAAAGAGATGCAAAAATTGCTTCTTCTGCTCCGGTTGTTACACAGACATTATTATTTAGTTTGATATTGTAGTAATGTGATATTGTTTTTTGTAAATCTGGTAATCCTGCATTAGGAGTATATCGTATATTGTTTTGCTTAATGACATCAATTGCTTTATCTGTAATTATTTTTGGAGTTGCAAATTGAATCTCACCTAAACCAAGATTTATAGAATTTATCGGAGCTTTATCAAATAACTTTCGCAACTCAGATTTTTCTAATCCATCTATCCGATTTGCATATTTTATTGGTTTCATCTCAAAGCTTCTTCTAAAATTACTGACCTGTTACTTTTTTCATCTCTGTATTTAATAATAATAGGACAATAAATTGAGAAATTTTCGTTATTCTTCATCTTACGTGAACCAGGAACAACAACGGCACCTTCTGGAATATGCAATGAATTATTTTCATCTTTTTTGAGGAACCGGTTATTTATTGAATCAAAAACTGGTGTTCCCCCAGTTATTGTTACTCCAGCTGCAATTATTGCATTCTGGTCAACTATTACACCCTCATAAATACCACAATTTCCACCAATGAAAACGTTATCTTCAATTATTACTGGATTTGCACTAATGGGTTCTAAAACGCCTCCAATTTGCGAAGCTGCACTAAGATGCACATTCTTTCCAATTTGAGCACAGGTACCAACAAGAGCATGAGAATCTATCATCGATCCATCATCAATAAAAGCTCCAACATTTATATACATTGGAGGCATCATTATTACATTTTCACCAATATGAGCACCTTCTCGAATGGAAGAACCTCCAGGTACAATTCTTATATTATTTCTGGTTGTAAGATCTTGCACTGGATATGTGTCTTTATCCATAAATGAACCTAATTTTACTATTTTACCCATCTTAAAACCAGCGAGTATTCCTTTTTTAACCCAATTATTTGTAATCCAATTTCCATCGATCTTTTCAGCAGCTCGTATCTCTCCAGAATTCAGTCCATTTCTAAACTCTAAGAACAACTTTTTATCATTTTCAGAAAATTCTTTTCTGTTATATAATTCAATTATCTGTGTTTTTATACTCATAATAACTCCCAATTATCTCTTTATCTAAAGAAATTCACTTATAATATCTCTTTTAAAAATCTTCCTGTGAATGACTTCCTGATCTTAACAATTTCTTCAGGAGTTCCGGTAGCAACAACTTTGCCTCCTTCATCACCCCCTTCAGGTCCCAAATCTATAATATGATCAGCACATTTAATAACATCTAAATTGTGTTCGATAACAATAACGGTATTACCCATTGAAACTAACCTATGAAGCACTTTTAACAGTTTTTTAATATCTTCAAAATGTAATCCGGTGGTTGGCTCATCTAGTATGTAAAGTGTTTTACCGGTACTTGTCTTGCTTAGTTCTCGCGAGAGCTTTATCCTTTGCGCCTCTCCACCGGAAAGAGTTGTAGATGCTTGTCCAAGCTTAACATATTCCAACCCAACTTCATTAAGAGTTTGAAGAACTTTATAGATCTTTGGAACTTTCTTAAATAATTCCATTGCTTCTTGAACATCCATTTCTAGAACATCTGCGATACTATGTCCTTTAAATTTTACTGCTAAAGTTTCTTTATTATAGCGCGTTCCATTGCATACTTCACATTTTACATAAATATCAGGTAGGAAGTGCATCTCTATCTGTTTTACACCACCACCGCCACAGGCTTCACATCTTCCACCTTTAACATTGAAAGAAAATCTTCCAGGTTTATAACCACGCAATTTTGCGGCAGGAGTTTGAGAAAATAAGTTTCTTATTGGATCAAATAATTTTGTATAAGTTGCAGGATTTGAACGAGGTGTTCTTCCAATTGGCTGTTGATTGATATTAATTACTTTATCAAAATATTCATAACCTAATATTTTCTTAAATAACCCCAGCTTCTTACTTGATTTATTAAGTTCTTTTGCCATTGCAGGGTATAATATTTGATTTATCAAGGAACTTTTACCAGAGCCAGAAACTCCTGTAACACAAGTAAATGAACCTACTGGGATTTCCACATTTATATTTTGTAGGTTATTCTGTGATGCACCAAAGACTTGCAATTTACGCTTATCTGGCTTCATTCTCTCTTTTGGCATTTCAATAGATAATTTACCAGATAGATATTTTCCAGTCATAGACTTTCTGGATCTAAGAAGCTTTTCTATATTGCCCTGAAAAACTATCTCTCCACCGTAAATTCCAGCATGAGGTCCAATATCAATTATTTGATCTGCAGTTCGTATCATCTGTTCATCATGTTCAACAACAATAACTGTATTTCCAATATCACGCAGATGAACTAGCATATTAATAAGCCGTTGATTATCTCGTTGATGCAACCCAATTGTGGGTTCATCTAAAATATACATTACACCAACCAAGCTACTACCGATCTGGCTTGCTAACCTTATTCTTTGCGATTCACCACCAGATAAGGTCGGAGCCTTCCTATCTAAAGTAAGATAATGAAGACCAACATTTACAAGAAATGAAAGACGATTATTTATCTCTTTTAGCACCTCTTCTGCAATTAGCTTGTCATTTCCAGTGAGTTTCAGATTGTTAAAAAACTCGATCGCATTTGAAATTGACATAGAAGAAATTTCATTGATAGAAAGGTCCGCGATCTTAACAGCTAGGCTCTCCTTACGAAGCTTCCTCCCATTACAATCGGGACACACTTTATTACCAATATATTTTATGTAATATTTACGCATGTATTCAGATTTGGTCTCAGACATTCTGCGAGAGAGAGTTGGGATAATACCTTCAAATGATGATAGGAATGAACCGGATCCGCTTTTAGAACTCCACTCAAATTTAATTTTTTGACCCCGAGAACCAAACAGCAAAAGATCTTTTACAGTTACTGAAAGTTCTTCCCATGGGTCATCTAATGAAAAACCATATTCTCTTGAAATCGCTCTGAGTTTTTTTAGCTGCCAACTGCTTTTTTTCTTATTTAAAGTTCCCCAGTGTACAACCGCACCTTCCATTACAGAAAGTGATTTATCTGGAATTAACAAGTCAGGATCAAATTCCATTTTAGTGCCAAGTCCATTACATGATTTGCACATTCCTATTGGACTGTTAAAGGAAAAATGCTGCGGACTGAGTTCTGGATAACCAATACCACAAGTTGGGCAGGAATTTGCTTCGGATAGATTTTCTGTTCTTCCTTCATCAATATATTCAATTTTAATAAAACCATTTGTAAGTTTTAAAGCTGTTTCAACCGAGTCGATCAATCTTGATCGGATATTATCTTTTAGAACAATTCTATCTACAATGATATCAATATTGTGTTTACTTTTTTTATCGAGATTTATCTCTTCGCTAAGTTGACGCATGATTCCGTTAATCTTCACACGAACAAAACCTTCGTTTCTAGCTTCTTCTAGCTCATCTTTATGCTCACCTTTGCGGTTTTGAACGATAGGTGCTAAAATTTGTAAACGTGTTTTTACAGGATTTTCCAGGATATGATCAACCAACTGATCAACAGTTTGAGAGCCAACAGCTTCACCACACTTATAGCAGAATTGCTTCCCAATACGTGCATATAAAATTCTTAAATAATCATAAATCTCGGTAACTGTTCCAACAGTTGAGCGTGGATTTTTACTTGTAGCTTTTTGCTCAATAGAAATTGCGGGAGATAAGCCTTCAATATAATCAACTTTTGGTTTTTCCATTTGCCCTAAGAATTGACGAGCATAGGCAGATAGTGACTCTACATATCTTCGCTGTCCTTCAGCATAGAGGGTATCAAAAGCGAGTGATGATTTACCTGAACCGGAAACACCAGTAACAATTACCAGCTTGTTTCGGGGAATCCTAATATCTATATTCTTGAGATTATGCTCACGTGCACCCTTAATATATATATCAGTTTTCATTGAAGTCTCATCATGCCCATTGGCTTATTGAAGTTCCTTTAATTGAGAAATATAATAATCGATCTCAACAGAATCCTGATAACCTCTGATCTTCTTAAATAAAGCTATACCTCTTTCGATATCGTTTGTATATACAGCCGATTGAAAGATGAGCTGGATCATGTTTTTGTCAGTTCTATTATAATGTACAGCTTTCTCTAAATAAGAAAAACCTTTCTCGTTTTCATTGGAATCGAATGCGCTAAATGAAGCTTCTGCATAGAGCTGAGCAAGACTTTTGTAAAATCTGCTTTTTTGATCTATATAATCTAATGCTTTTTCCATATATCTAATTGCATTGTCATAATCATTTTTAGTATGAGCAAATCTGGAAGTACGCATGAATGCAGCCCCATAATTATTTAGAAGTCTTTTCATATTTGTGTCTTTATAAATGGTATCATCCATAATACCACGGTAGGAATAAACAGAATCAATATTGGTCATCAATCTTTCCATGTCAAATTGTCCTGTGCCCTTTGTTGGAACCAATCTACTAACCATACCTTCATTTCTCAAAAAGTCGTTAAATCCAATTGGATCAGGTGTAGTAACAGCAAAATAAATTGGTCTTTTACCATAATTATCTTTAATTATCTGAATTACAGCTAGGTCTTTCACATATAAAATCTCATCTTGTTTAAAAGTAACAATAAACTCATCTTCAGGAACAGACCCAACTATTTTCAGATGAGTGTCTTTATAAATTCTTCTTGGATAAAGAACCGATCTTGGGTTATCCTGACACTGGTCGATATGAGTCTCTGGAATATTAAACTCCACACCTTCATGATCTCTTAATTGTTTGATGTACCAAGGAGTATTTAATAAACTTAAGTTGGCTATTGTCACATCTTTACGAATACCGTAACATTGTGAATTTTTAAAATCCATTGCTTCAGTAATTAAAATTTCTGTTTCTTTTGTAGGAATTGTAGTTTGCTGGTACATTTTACCAAAAATATCTTTATTGTTTATTTTTGTTGGAGGAATATACTCTTTTGCTGCAGGATCGAAAACTGCTTGTGCATACCAAACTGGAAAAGTGTCATTATCACCATTTGTGAAAATTATTGCATTTTCCTCAACGCTGTTTAAAATATTTTGTCCATAATCTAAGGCAATATATTCTCTAGATCTATCATGAATAAAGTATTGGGAAGCAAGGTTAATAATTGGAAGTGCCAAAACTAAAACTATAAGAACTGCAGCAAGTATCTTTCCTTTTCTTCTGGCTAGGTCAATAAGAGCTATTGAGCCAATTGCCATCCACACAGCCCAATAATTATAAGCAGTAGTAAAAAAGTAATCTCTATCTCTAACTTCAGCATCAGAAAGATTAATAACAAAAACCATAGTTATAGAAACCATGAACATAAAAGAGAAGAAATATGCAAAAGAGTGCTTGTTTTTCTTAAAATGATAATATGCACCACCAAAGCCTAAGAATGTGATAATTAAATTAGATAACAATTGAATAAATACTTTTGGAGTATTTAATAATCTAGAAAGAGTTTCCGCATTAAAGAACTGCCAACTGAAATAGGTAAGAAATTGATCTTTTAATTGATACCAAAATGTAGCACGACGCACAAACATGCTGGTAACACCATATTGCCTTCTTAAAACATAATCTGTAAATAGTTTAAGGTTATGAGGATGACCTTCGTTTATAAATGGTCTATGTGAAGCTCTGATATACAAAAAGAGGTGGGTTGAAACTGCTACACCAATAAGAAACAATGCAAATAGCCATGTTTTTGTTGAAACTTTTTCTCTTAAATGATATACAAGAATTCCTAAGAAACCAACCGCAAACATAAATTTTGGTAGATCTGGGATATGTATTGATTTTCCAATATTTAAGAACAAAATATAAATTGCTATTAGCCCTAATGAATATGCACCTGTACGTTTCCAATATGCAGAAGATTTAATTGATTTTTTTAGCATTGGATATACAGCTATAAATAATACCGCCGGTGCAATTTGAAGTGAAGTTTGATGAATGCCAAATCCTAGAAAAAAGACATAGACAATGAGCAATAATATATTTTGGTGAGATAGGTCTTCTGATTTCTCAACCCATATCATTGTAAGCCAAACAATTAAATTTAATATAAAAGCTAAACCAGAGTAAACTTCAGCTTCGATCGCATTATTCCAGAATGTGAATGAAAAAGCAGTGTAGAAGGCAGCTAAAAAACCTCCAATATAAGCAAAATATGCTTCAGATGGTTTTATCCACATCGTAATGAATTTAACTGTGAAAAAATAGGTGAACATAACCGCAAAGGCAGAGAATATTCCAGACAAGAAATTAATAACCATTGCATGTGGAATATTAGCACCAAAGATCGAGAAGAATCTTCCTAATAAAATATAAAAAGGATTTCCTGGTGGATGGGGAACCCCTAAAATACTACTGCATGTAATATATTCTCCTGCATCCCAAAATGAGAGTGAGCGCGCCATTGTAAGATAATAAATTGTTATTGTAACTGCAAAAACTATTAATCCCAAAACTAGATTATAACGTTTATTTATAACTGGTTGTGGCTTCAAATTCATTTATAGCTCCATTGAAAATTTTTTGGAAAAGTTGTTTTATCCAATAATCCCGTCAAGTAATTTTAAATGGAAGAAAACTTGTAAATAATTGCATGGGGCAAAAAAGCCACATATTGCCCGAAAATGACCCACAACAAAGCACAGAAATTAGTAAAAAATAATGTAATAAAAATCAGTTAAACATACTTATAACAACGATTTTAATGCCTTAGTGACTGTATGTCTTTTTTTGGCACAGCAATTGCTTTCTATAATTTATATATTTAGGAGGTGAGGTTATGAGAGATACACTTTTATTCAGTATCGAAGAAATTAAGCTGATCTTGGCAAAATATCATGAACGTTGTACAGGAGAGGCGATTGAAGAGATGAGCGGACAATCATTGTTAAGCTTATTTGATGCTATTCATTCAAAGGATATATTGCAATATCTTTATTGTCATATGCACTAAAATTCTCTAAAGTGAGGAGGATATGAAAAAATATCTATATTGTTTCATTATCTTAATATTTATCAGTTCGTTATTTGCTCAGCTTGCAGAAGAAAATGCTAATTTGAATTCTATTGAGCTAACCGCAGAGAGTAAACTTCAAAATTTCATCGAATTAAAAATAACAATCGCTGATAAAGAAATTGGTAACCTTTCAATTTTTAATATTAAGGGTCAAAAAATAATGAATATCCAATATAACGCTGGGGAACACAGGCTTTCCTTATTGAAATCAAAATATGGATCAGGATTATTCTTCTATAGGTTAAAAACAAATTCATATTTCAAATCTGGAAAGATCATAATGCTTAAGTAGTACATGAAAAGATAAATGAAGATAATAACAAAATTTAATAATAAAAAATATATGAAGCAGTTACTGGGGGAGAAATGGAATCGTATCAATATTGGATGTTAAATAATTACGCATTTGAAGAAAATGCAACATCAGAATATTTTTACAACAGCAAAATTCACAGAGAAGCTCTGGATAGATTAAGTTACATTATAGAATCTAACAATATGGGAATAGGGCTACTTACCGGAGAAATAGGTGCTGGGAAAACTATGACGCGAAATGTGCTCATCAACAAAGTAATTAACAATTCATTTGATTATGAATTTGCTGTAATGGATACTTCAAACTTTACTTTTGTAGATATTCTCATGGATACGATAAGTCAGATATGTAATATTGATTATACAGATTTACCAAGAAATAAATATCGATTATACAAAATTTTTAGAGATTACATAAACTCTAAAATGTTAAGTTCAAATAAGAAGATCGTAATAATACTTGATGAAGCTCAGAAGATAAGTGCTACTGTGTTAGACTCATTAAAGGACCTTACAAACATTGTACATAACAATAGTTCTGTAATTACAATAATTTTAGTTGGGCAGCCTGAGTTAACATCAAAACTAAAAAAATTACCACAGATAGATCAACGTATCAGTCTTAAATATCATTTGAATTATTTAAGCTTAGATGATACAAAAGAGTACATACGATTCCGTCAGTTTGCATCCGGTTCTCAAAAAGACCTATTTACTGAAGAAGCAATGAGAATGATACATTCACAAACTCATGGTATTCCAAGAGAAATTAACCGAGCCTGCAGAATAGCTTTAGATTATGGCTATTCAGAAGAATTAGAGATAATAACAGATAAAGAAATGAAAATGATTTTACGAGATTTTGCATAACTAAACAGAGTTTAAAAATGAGTAATGATTTTAAAGATCAAAAACTTTCTATTTCTAAGATCCTGAATAACAGGAAGAAGGAGGCCGTATTACCAGCATCTCAAGGAATAAATCCTCCTTCCGGTTACATTCCTCAAAATAAACCTATTAAGAAAAAGCAGAAAAAAAGTAAGTATGAAGTTATAAATGATAATGATGGTGGTGAAAATGAGATCAATCTAAAAGATTATTTAGAGATTGTATTTCATTATAAATGGTTAATATTAATTATATTTATTACTGTATTATTAGCTACAATTGCCTATTCATTTACACAAGATCCCATTTACAAAGCAATGACGAAAATTTTTATTCATGAAGATGTAATGGAATTGCAGGTTATTAATAACAAACCATATTTTAAACAAGCCTACGATCTAAAAACTTGGATTCAAATAATGAAATCAACAGAAATAACCAGAAGAGCATCTGAAAAATTATCTAATAGAGTCTCTGCTTCTGCTATTTCTGGAATGATGGAATACGATACAGAAAGAGATGAAGAACATATTATTACAGCTTCAGCAACATCAAAAGATCCAAATTTAGCAGCTGATGTTGCAAATGCAGTTTATTATGCATTATCAGAATATGACACAGAACAACGTCTGCGAGGATATGATTATTCTGTAAAATATTTAGAACAGCTTATGCGAGATAAGAGAAGTGATTTAGATGAAGTATTAGGTTATATCAATGACTTCATGCTAGATAAAGGAATTGATCTGAATACAGCAAATATCGAAGATAATATTGGACGCGTAAACGATATTCAATTGCAGATCTCTACATGTAAAGTTGATCTTGCAGCTATTAGCGCAAGCATAAAGAAAATCAATTATGATCTTAACAGGGAAGATAATTCTATTGTTAATCAAACAACATATAGTGAACCATATAAAATACGTTTAATGAATTTGGAAGCTGAGAAAGCCAGAGCGCTTACAAATTATACTGAAAAGCACCCTAAGATCTTAGGTATTCAGCAAAATATTGATAACGTAAAAAAACTTATAGAAGATGGGATTAATGAGAGAATTCAATTAAAGAATGTTGTTGCAAATCCAATTAAGCAAAGATTAGTAAATGACCTGTTAGCAAATGAAACTGAGAAGGTAGCATTAGAGCAAAAAATTGCAGCCTTACTTCAAATTCTTTCTGAGATCGAAATCTCGGCTGATTACAAAAAATTATTAGATGATAAATTTACAAAGAAGAAAGATCTGGTTCTTCAGATCGGTAATCTCCAGAGTCAGTATAATAACGCAAAACTCAATTCTAACATTGCCTCAAGTAGGCTTTATCAGCTTCAGAGTGCAGAAGTTCCTACAACTCCATCAGCAAATAATTTAAAAAGAAATATTTTGGTTGGAATTGTCTTAGGACTTGGTTTAGGGTTTGGTCTTGCCCTACTGCTTAATTCATTGAATGACACAATACATTCAGTTAGTGATTACGAAGCAAAATATACAATTCCTATTATTGGAACTATACCAAAAATTGGAATTGATCCTCTTAATGTTATCGAAGTTGATTCACATATTGCACAATCCGAAATTATTTCTGTTAAAGAGGGAGAAGAACCAGAGAATAATACTAAATCATCAATTAAGAAAAGTGTAATAGAAGAAATTGGAAAGATCGATTGCATTTTTGAACCCATAATAATTAACTTTAAATATTTAATGCTGAGTAAAGACCAGAAAACTTTCGCTATTCAAAGTGCTTTGCAAAAAGAAGGGAAAACTTTCCTTTCCTACTATTTAGCAAAAAGCTTGGCTAAAGAAAACTTGAACGTTCTAATTGTTGATACTGACTTCTTTAAACGTACACTTACAAAAGAATTAGACTGCAGAGAGAAAAGTGGATTAACAGAAGTATTGAGTGAGCAGACCGAATTAAATAAGGTGATAATTAGAAATAAAGAACATAAATTTTGGTTCATGCCAGCAGGTAAAAGACCACCAAATGTTCTTGAAATGTACAAATCAACGAACTTTAGAACTGTATTAGAAAAACTTAAAAGTATTTATGATATCATAATTATTGATTCACCTGCATTTCTACTTGTACCATCTATTACATATTTTTTATCAGCTGTAGATGGCACAATTCTACCTGTAAGAATTAATTCAACAACACATTCAAATCTGAATCGCATGATCTCAAAATCAGAATTATATGATATCAACATAATGGGAACGATTATGAATTATGCACAGGTTATAGATAAGAAGTATTATAAATATGAATATAATTATAATTGCTATTATGATAAAAAAGACAAAAAACAAAGAAGTAAAAAAGAGCGAAAAATTCTTAAAGATAACCAAGATCTTACCTTAAGAGTACGGAAGATGGTTGGTGGATTGTATAACAGCATAAAGAATTTCTTAATCTTCCAAGATGAGGAAGAAGAATAATGAGTAGAAGATACAGAAAAAGCAAAAGGGAGAAGACAATTATCATCATAATAATTATTTGTCTTCTTATTGCATTACTGTCTTTAAAGGTTATTTTCTTCTCAAATACAGTTGTTCAACCCGAAAAAGTTTATGCCGGAATTGGTGGAGCAGTAAACGATGGTGGAGTATATGAGATCTTTGAAGATACCAGACTTTTCGAACTAATATTAATGGCAAAAGGGTTACATGAAAGAGCAAATATTAAGAATATTAGTATAGAAGATAAGGTTATCCCATGGGAGGTATATTGCATTCCATATTTACCGAAAGAGACCTTTAAAGCAGTGATTACTCCCAAAGCACCAAAATTAGAAGTAGAAAATCCAGCAATTAGATTCGACACAAAACGAATTAACTTTGTGTATGCTGGTTTACCAAGAACTTATTTACTCATTTCTGTATATCCTGATCTTAATTACATTACAACTACGCATATACCTTGGTTTACATTAGCCACACCAGAATATGAATATCCTCGTACTCTTTATGAAGTTTATCTTACTGGTGGAATTCCATTCTTACTCAGAGGAGTTCAGCGGATAACTGGTGAAACTATAGATCATTATTTTACTCAGAACAGACCTTCATGGATAAATTTTATAGATTATTTGGGTGGAATAGATATTGATGTTCCAAAAGAATTTGCTTATGAGTATAACATTCAACCTGGAATGCAAACCATTAATGGGCTTCTTGCTTGGCAATTTATTTCGTACATAAGCAAGCAAATGCGTCGTGAGAATTCATGGATCACCGGATCTTCCTACAGAATAAAAATGCAGCAGGAATTTATGGAATCATTATACACGAAATTTAAAAGTATGAATCTAATTCAGCAAGCTGAAACTGTTAAGGATATTCTTTCGGAAGCTGAAACAGATATGAAACTTGATGATGTAATTAAACTGGCTTTTGATATTAATCAACTAAAGAATACAGAAAAAGATTTTCTCAAGCTTCCGGGAACGATACAAGAGTTTGATGAACGAAGAATGTGGGTTTCAGACCTTAATGAGTATAATATCAAACGTACAAAACTACTCTATGATGAACACTCTGATCAGCTTCAGTTTAAGGAACACGATAAAGGTGGATTTGGAGGAAAGAAATGAAGAAACTCACACTCCTCATATTAATATTTATAACCCTGAATTTACTTGCTCAGGGGAATTCAGGAATTCCATATACAAAAGAAGAAGTACCAGAAATAATTAATGAAATTGAGAGTGGCTCAATAACGACTGACGAAGAAATAGAGAATGTATATTACCTTCAGCGTGGTGATAAAATTAAAATAGAAGTTATGGAACATCCCGAATTCTCTAAAGATGTTCAAGTATTGCCAGATGGGACGATTGAATATCCGATATTGGGCAAGATCAGAGTTGAAAATATGAGTGTAAGCATATTTAAAAACGTGATCAAAGATAACCTTAAACCTTACGTTCCAATTCCTGTAGTTACTATTTATGTTACTCAGATCTATGGTGAAAGAGTAAATATTATTGGATATGTAAATCAACCAGGCAGCTATCAAATATATAAGCCAATAGATCTGGTTGATGCTATCGCAATTGCAGGAGGAATAACAAATATTCGCAAAGTAAAATATGTGAAGATAATTAGAAGAGATGGGATTGTACTCAATATTAAACTTTCGAAGATCTGGTTTTCAGAAAATCAAATGTACTCAACAGAAGGAAGAATATTACTTAAAGCCGGAGATAGTTTAATAGTTCCACCACCAATGGAATTCAACTGGAGCATGATAAGTGCAATTGTGTCGATTATTAGTTTGGGTATAACTATATACACACTAACGCTATAGGAAGCATGATGAACGAAATGCAAAATAATGAGTTATTAAAATTTAAGAAAATTGTGAACACCGCAAACTATGGTGTTGTTATAATTGGATTAGATTTTAAAATAAGCTACATTAACAAGTATTTTGCAGAATTGCATGGATATGCACCAGATGATCTAGTTGGGAAGCACATAAAAAAATTACATAATGAAGAACAATTATTAGAGCTTGATTCTATATTAAAAACACTGGAAATAGAAAAAGAAATGTCTAATACCGAGTTATGGCATGTTCATGAAATGGGCTATATATTTCCAGTATTAATGAACGGGATATACATCGAATTTGATAACAAAGAGAAGTCATATGCCCTAATCGGTGTTGATCTTGCAGAACAAAAGATGACTGAAAAGGAATTGGATAATGCAAAATTGGAAGCTGAAGCTGCTACAAAAGCAAAGGCAGATTTTCTAGCTTCAATGAGCCATGAGATCCGAACTCCAATGAATGGAATTATTGGAATGACAAATCTTCTACTGGATACAAGCTTGAATGATGAACAATTGGAATTCGTAGAAATTATTAAAACCAGTGCAGATAGTTTGTTAACTATTATCAATGATATTCTTGATTTCTCTAAAATTGAATCACAAAAATTAGAATTAGAAGAACACCCATTCAGCATTAGAAATTGTATTGAAGATGTATTTGATCTTCTCTCCACAAAGGCTACTTCAAAGAAGATTGAACTTCTCTATTTAATAAAAGAAGATGTCCCTTCCAATATTGTTGGGGATATTACAAGGGTTAGACAAGTGTTGGTAAATCTTGTTAATAATGCTCTTAAATTTACAGAGAAAGGTCATGTTTTAATTGAAGTATCAAAATTAGAGGTCAACGAAGATATTGTTAAACTTAAATTCTCTGTTCAAGATACGGGTATTGGTATTCCAAAAAACAAACTGGATATATTATTTGAAGCTTTTTCACAAGTAGATTCCTCTACAACTAGAAAATATGGAGGAACTGGTCTTGGCTTAGCTATAAGCAAGCAACTTTCTGAGTTAATGGGTGGGAAAATCTGGGTAGAAAGTGTTATTGGAAAGGGTTCAGATTTTTCATTTACTATTAATACAAAAGAAACAAGAGATGAAATTAAAGAAGGTAAAACCAAAGAAGTAAATTTAAAGAATAAAAAAATACTGATTGTTGATGATAACCCGGTTAACAGAAAAATATTAGAAGTGCAAACAAGAAATTGGAATCTTGAACCAATTCTATTTGAGTCCGGTTTCGCTACACTTGCAAGCATTGATGATAATTATTACGATATTGCAATTCTTGATCTTCATATGCCCGGTATGGATGGATTAGAATTAGCACAATTAATTCATGCAAAAAAGCCTGAACTTCCTTTGATACTACTTAGTTCTTCTGGTGATATTACTAAGCAAGTTAAAGAAGAAAGTCCAATTGGCACTTTTTTACTAAAACCAGTGAAACACAAATATCTTTATAATTCTATAAAATCAAATTTAGAAGGTAACCAAATTAAGAAGAAGAAGGATTCAAAAAAGATAGAAGATGAAAAATTGTTAAATTCTTCACTCAAGATCCTGGTTGCTGAAGATAATGCAATTAACCAAAAACTCATATTAAAAGTATTAGAAAAAATGGGTTACAAAGCCGATGTTGCTGCTAATGGATTAGAAGTAATTGATGCACTTCACAACAAACAATATGAGATCATTTTTATGGATGTGCAAATGCCAGAAATGAACGGACTTGATGCCACTAAAGAGATTCGAAAGATTTGGGATGAAGCTGACCAACCTGCAATAATTGCAATGACTGCTAATGCGATGGACGGTGATAAGGAGATGTGTTTAGAAGCAGGGATGGATGATTACATTAGCAAACCCATTCATGTAGGTGAAGTTAAAAAAGCTCTGATAAAATATGGAGAAAAAACAGATAATTCTGTAGAAACTTTTGAACCTGCTAAAAAACCTATTGGGAACAGAAATGTGGTTGATGTTCTTAATACTGAAATGATAGATTCTATCTTCATGCTTGATGGTGGTAATTTCATCTCAGAATTATTCAATTCATTCGCAGACCAATTCCCAATAAAGGTAGAAGAACTATATGGTTTTATCAAGAAAGATGATTTTACAAATCTTGAACTTGTATCTCATGAAGTAAAGGGAAGTGGTGCAAATATCGGAGCAAGATCACTTTCTGAAATTTGTTATACTATAGAGCAAAAAGCAAAAGAAAATGTAAAAAGTAATCTAGCTGATGATATGAAAGCATTATTAGAAATGTTTGAAACAACTAAAATTGAATTTGAAAAATATATATCTGATAAAAGGAGAATCTCATGAAAATTCTTGTAATTGATGACTCGAGTGTAATACGAGATCTGGTGAAATTCAGCTTAACAATGAAAGATCACGAAGTAATTACCGCTGAAGATGGAGATGTTGGAATCCAGGCTGCAAAGAAAAATTTACCCGATCTAATTCTTTTGGATATTTTGATGCCGAGAATGAATGGATATGAAGCGTGTAATATCCTAAAACAGGATAGACAAACTAAACATATTCCTGTTTTTATTCTCTCTTCAAAAGGCCAAATGGATGATCTTGATAAAGCTTTTCAGGCTGGTGCAGATAACTACATCACAAAGCCATTCGACCCTGAAAAACTTGATGCCACAATATCTTATAAATTAGCCAAATTAAAAAGCTAAAGAGGATGTCAGATATGAAAAAGATAATAATACTATTGATATTATTCATAAGTTCAATTTCTTTCTGTATAGATTTTGCTGAAATCAATGAAAGTGAAACTGTGCTGGAAATGCAAATTGAAAATGAATTAGCCGATAGAGTTCAAGATTTTCTGGATCCGCTAATTGGCAAAACTCTCGTTTTTGTAGATCTCGAATTGGAATATCCGCAAGTAAAGAGAGAATTCTATGGAATCGAAGTTGATCCGGATCAAAGTTTGCCGGGACTTCCTGTCGCAAAATCTACTGATACTACCGATAATTTTGGCTTAGAGAACAAAAAGGATATGACGCGTATTATCTCAAAAAACATCAATATTATCATGTCAGATAAAATAAGTGAAGAGAAAAGAACAGAAATAGAAGAACTTCTAAATGAGTGGTTAAAGATAGATTCATCAGAAGATATGTTATTAATTCAATATCGCAAGATAAAAAAAGAATCACTAAATGTTGATTACACAATTCTCTTCATTGTCCTTTTGTTTATTGTACTCATTTCTGCTTTGATGATCAAATCGGGTTTTGCATATCTGGCTTCCGCTTTAAAAAGAGTTAAAGTAGCAGAATTTGGGAACACACTTCACATAAAGGGAGATGTAACTTCACCTAGAGCATCAGGTGGTGGGTCAGGTTTATCTAATTTGCATTTCAGCCAAAATAAACCACTACCAATTTCTGTTATAGATAATCCTTCAGATGATCTGGAAACCCAAGGTTTCGATTTTGTTGAAAATCTATCTGTTAAGAATTTCCTAACCCTTGTAGATGATGAAAGTGATGATAATATTGCTCTAATCCTCTCAAAATTAGATGCCACATATTCAGCCAGAATTATTGAAGAAATGCAAGATAAAGCTAGGAATATTACGGTATCCTTGTCAGTTAATAATCCAAGATCTCAAAAAGTAGTAAAAGAGTTTAGGAACAGACTTTATGAGAAGTATTCAAAATTCGAAGAAGATAGAGATTACAAAGTAAATGGCATAGAAACATTGATCTCTATAATCAATAATCTTCCTGCAAAGGAATCTGCTGATCTATTTGAGCAAATAAAAGCTGATAATGGTCAAGCTGCAGGTGAGATTAGAAAATCAATTTTCTTGTTAGATGATATATTTGAACTTTCGAATGATGTAATTAAGGCTTTAATGAAAACCCTACATCATGATCTGCTAGTAAAATTCTTAGCTCAAAATGAGAGTAGTTTCCGTGAAGTTTTTTTTAGGAATATGACTGAAAGATCTATTTCAATAATTCAAGAGGACATTGAATTAAATAGTGATTTCAGCGAATCTGAGAAAGCAGATTCTACAAATGAAATGTTAATGACAATTAGAAAGATTCTTAATTATAACTAAGAGGGCAATATGTTTACTACAATAATTGGTTTAATATGCGGATTTGGTGTAATTATATTATCAATATTTCTGAATAATTCATCAGGTTTAGTATTCATAAATATTCCAGCGCTTTTGATAACTGTAGGTGGTACAATATCGGCAAGTATGATATATTTCTCTGCTTATGCAATGAAGAATGCTTTTCATTCATTTTTTGAAGTATTTAAGTACAAGCGAAGCAATATGGTAAAAACCATTGAGAATATCATAACGATCAGCAAAGAAGCGCATTATACAGAAGTGATGGATATATTGCACTCAGATATTGTTATGGATGATCCATTCCTAAAAAAAGGTTTAACCTTAGTAGCAGATGCTGTTGAACCTATTGAGATCAAGAGAATTTTAGTACGTTATAGTAATTCTATAACTGCACAGAAGCGAATTTCAGAAAGAGTTTTTGCTGTTTCAGGTAGCTTCGCTCCCATGTTTGGAATGACCGGTACAGTAATTGGTTTGATATCCATGCTCAGTAGGATAAATGATCCTGCTGCTATACCTGCAGCAATGGGACTTGCCCTAATTACAACCTTATATGGATTAATATTATCTGCTTTATTCTTAATTCCTATCTCAGGGCAGATAAGAGATATCAATCATCAAGAATCAAGAGTACGTCAGATAATAATTGAGGGCGTGCTATCCATACAGAAGAACGAAAACTCTCAAATATTGAATGAAAGATTAAATGGCTTTATTATAGATTGGAAAATCAAGAAAGAGTTATCTAAATAACAGAGGTTGGATTATGAAAAAAAAAGATCTGTATCAATCAGTTGATGAAGAATTGATATTTGATGATCTTGGTGAAACAGATGAGAGCAGAAAAGTAGGTGCTTCTGGTAATCTCTCTTTTGATGTAATGCTGCCATATGCAGATCTTATGTCGCTACTATTGGTTTTCTTTGTTTTCTTCTTTATTATAAGTGATTTTAAGAAAGGGCAAGCAATTGCAGAAAAAAATGAACTTATTGTTCAGAAAGCAAGACTAGATTCGCTTTTAAAAAGAAACGAAGAGGTTATTACAATACCAAGTGAGATTTTATTCCAATCTGGAAAAGCTGAACTTGATATTAATGCCAAAGTGGGACTTGAGAAAGTAGGACATAAAATTGCTGGGATGATAAGTGACGGAGACACATGGGACATCCGAATTGAAGGTCATACAGATGACGTTCCAATAATTAGTGGGAAGTATGCTTCCAATTGGGAACTCTCAACTGCCAGGGCTGTTCGAATAGTAAAATTTTTTATGGAAAACCAGTTCTTCCCTCCAGATCAGATGCAGGCAATGGGTTATGGAGAATTTAAGCCAATTGCACCAAATGACACAATTGAAAACAGAACACTGAACCGTAGAGTTGAAATTAAGGTATCTAAAAAAGTATAAATAAGGTAAGGAAAAATGAAAAGAATTCTTTTAGCATTTATCATAGTTATTCCATATCTTCTCTTTTCACAGCAAGTATTTAACTTTTCATCTTGGAATTCTAATTATAAAATTACAGGTGAGAATGCTTTTGATTCGTTTGGAAGGTCAATATCTTCGGGAGATGTTAATGGTGATGGTGTTGATGACATCTTAATAGGGGCACCGAATTCTGATCCAATGGCAAGAAATTCTGCTGGAACTTGTTACATTATCTTTGGTGATGAACAATTAACACAGGATGCGGAAACTAATCTGGCTACAGAGAGTGCTGATGTTCAAATATATGGTGCTTTTAGCAATGATAAATTAGGTTACAATACATACATTGCAAATATCAATAACGATAATTTTGATGATATAATTATTGCTGCACCATATGCAGATGCAAATGGAAATGATGCAGCGGGTAAGGTGTATATCATTCTGGGCAGTAATAATTTATCAAGCGAATATGATCTGTTGAATAATGAGTTTGATTCTGTAATTATTGGTGAAGAATTAAATGATAATTTAGGATTGGCATTAACATCTGCAAGAATTGACGGGGATAATTATGCTGATGTTATTGTGTCAGCACCAAATGCCGATAATGCTGCAGCATTAAATTGCGGTAAAACCTATATAATATTTGGGGAAGTAACCTTACAAACTTCTTATGAATTAAATTCAGGTGATGCAGATATAACCTTTATTGGTGAAGAATATAACGATCAAGCAGGCGAAACACTGATGGTTGGAAACTTTAATGGAGACACAATTCAAGATATCATCATTGGAGCTCCAAATCATGATGCCAACGGGATATCTGATTCTGGCAAAATCTACCTTATCGAAGGATTATCAAATTTTACAAATCCCATTAATTTTTTAGAAAATTCTAGCTATGTTAGTTCCCAAATATTAGGAAACAATAATGAAAGTTTGGTAGGTAAGAGCATAGCACTGGGTGATATAGATTTTGATAACATTGATGACATAATATTCTCTGAACTTAATGGGAGTGGTCTTGTAAATGTGATTTATGGAAGTAACTCTTTACCTCCAGAAATTAATATGTCTTCTTTCACTGTAAACATTGAAATTAGCGGTCCAAATTATGATAGCACTTTTGGAGAGAAAATCTTTGCAGGACAAGTAAACTCGGATATGAATGATGATATTGTAATTGGAATTCCTGAAGCAAATACAATATCTGGTAACAGTTCTGGAATTGTGATGATAGTTTATGGATCAATTACTTTAGATCCTCAAATTAACCTGAATACAGATCCTCCTGATATAACAATTTATGCAAATTCAACAGATGATAAATTAGGTTTTGATTGTAGTTTTATAAACATTAACAATGATTCTTCACCAGATCTCGCAATTAGTGCAATTCAAGGGGAAAATAATAAAGGTATAATTTATAATCTTTATGGTGATCTTCCATTTGTATCCGATCGTGCTCCTGCACCAGAATCTATTGATAACGCGATAGATCAGATAGTTACATTCAAATTATCGGATGTTGATGATGGAATTGACCTAGATACTTTTGAAGTAATAATTGGAGGAATGCAATACAACTCGAGTAGCCCGAATTTTTCCTATAGCGGCAATGCAAATGAGTATGATATTACCATATTGCCAGGTCAACCATTTGGATATGATCAGGAAGTTGATGTTACTATAGATTGTGATGATCTTTCCGGTTGGCATCTTCCTACAGATAGTTACAGATTTTTTACAATAGCCGATATTGATCCACCTTTTACAGATCTTTGGAATCCAACACCAGATAGTTTGGGCGTTCCCGTAGATACTGATGTTACTTTCCATATTTACGATCTTGGTGAAGGAGTTGATTTAAGTTCAATTCTTGTTCAAGTACAAGGTGTAAATTACTACTCAGGTCATCCTGGATTTAGCTACTCTGGTTCAGCAAATGATTATCTTATAACAATTGATCCAGCAAATGATTTTGAATATGCAGAAATTGTTGCAGTTAATATAGATGCAACAGATCAAGCTAATAATACAATGGAAACTTTTAGCTATTCATTTACTTGTGGACTAGACCTGATAGATCCATTTGTCTATTCTTGGGATCCGTTATATAACCAAGAAGTTCCATATAACTATCCTTTTAACATTGAAGTAAGAGATTTGGAATCTGGAGTTGACCAAAGTTCGATAGAAATTCTTTTAGATGATATTCCAATTACTGCAAATTCTACAATCTCTGCAAATGGACAAGGTAATGGATATGTAATTCAATACCAACCAACACCTCCAAATTATTACGGATATGGGAACCACACAATTACAATTGTTTGTGCTGATAACGCTTATGAACCAAATGAGATAGATTCAATTTCTGTTTTCATTTGCATATTAGATGATAATGCACCATATACTCTAAATCATTATCCTGCAAGATTTGCAACAGATGTTGCTACTAATACAAATTTTCAGGTAGATATAATTGATGATTTAACAGGAGTTAACGAAAATTCTATTTCAATTATTTTGGATGGCACAGAAATAATTGGGCTTCCTAATACATCTGTAAGTGCTATTACAAATGGTTATAGAGTTCAACATAATCCTGCAGACAGATTAGTAGGAACAATAAATGTTACAATCGATGCAGAAGATAATAGTAATCCGGCAAATGCAATGCCACAAGATGTTTACTGGTTCGAGTGTAATCTAGATGAAGATCCTCCATTTCTTACAAATCCAGATCCGGAAGATGGGGAAATCGATGTATCTGTTGGGCAAAATATCTATCTGGAAGTGAGAGATGCAAAAACAGGAATAGATCAATCTACTATCAACCTTACTGTTTCTGGAGAAAACGTTACTTCCCAAACCACAATTTCGCAAATATCTGGTGGATATTCTCTTTTATTTGCACCATCACAGAATTTTGATTATGGAGAAACTATCTTTGTAAATATAAGTTGTTATGATCTAGCTATCACACCTAACTATATGTCAGATTCATATTCATTTATAATAGAATTCGATACAACACCACCATATGTTTATAATCTTGATCCGCAATCTGGTGAGACAGAGGTTGCATTAGAAACAGATATTTATTTTGAAGTAATGGATGATGGATTAGGGGTCGATGAATCTACAATTCAGGTTTTCTTGAATGGAAATGTTATTGTACCTGCATTAACGCCAATAAACGATGGATTAGGTTTTGAAGCATTATACGATCCTCCGCAAAACTTCGACTATAATGATGAAGTAACAATATCAATAACTGTATATGACTTGGCAACTCCACCAAATGGTCTGATAAATTACTCTTATACATTTACTTGCATAGATGATGATGTTGATCCTCCTTTTATTAGAGGTATTCATCCTACACCAAACTCCATTAATGTTCCTATAAATACAATAATCTCTTTTGAAGTGCTGGATGCATTATCTGGAATTGATGAAAACTCAATTATTTATAGGGTGAATAATGATATTCTTAATCCACAGGAATATTCTTTGAATGCAATAAATTATGGTGATACTACAGGTTTTGAAGTTCAATATGATGCAGATGAAGATTTTCAGTATGGCGAATCTGTCCATGTTCAATTTTATGCGAAAGATGGTTCTAGTAATGCCAACGAAATATTAGAGAATTTCACTTTCACTTGTGAAGCAGATACACTTGCACCAGAACTTATTGAGCATTTCCCTCAAGCAGACAGCGTGGGGTTCCCTAATACAACACTCTATTTTCATCTTCGAGATGAGCAGGCTGGTATAGATTCATCAACCTTTATGTTAAAGCTGAATGATATAATAATCAATTCATATCAGGTTTCGTATCAGCCGCATGAGATGCAGGTAATTTATCAACAAGCAGAGCATTTTACTCCAAATTCAGAATTATTAATAAATCTGCAGCTTGATGATAATCTAGGAAATCACATTGATACAACATATACAGTTACAATTTTAGCTGATGAGTTTGATCCGTACATAAATCCGATCTTCCCAGAACCAAACAGCTTTAATGCAATTATTAGTGATACATTAAAAGTTGATATTTTAGATAGAGGAATGGGAATTTACAGAAATAGTATCGATTTCAAAATTAATGGAAGAAGTGAAAGTAATTATCAGCTATTGTATAACCCATACAATTTCAATCCGGATTCACTTGGCTACAGGCTTACTTATGCTTTAGGGGAAGAGACATTCTATGAGGGGCAACTGGTTCAGATAAGCATTTATGCTGAGGATATCGCGCAGCCTTCCAATTATATTTCAGAGGACTTCTCGTTCCATATATTTAGAGATATTACCGAGGAAGTGGAGGTTGTTCCCAATATACTTACTTTGAATAATGACGGTTATAACGATGAATGCAAGATCTGGATTAATACATCAGAAAGTTTAACAAATATTAGTGCACACATTTTTAGCAGGAATGGAAAGAAGATAATCGATCTGACGCCTGAGATGTTTTCTAATGAAATGAAATTTGCTATGTGGCTGGGTAATGATAAAAATGGTAAGACTGTGAAGGCAGGCTTGTATATCTATCAAATAGTTATTGATAATAGAACTTTTAAAGGTTCTATTGTGATAGCCAAATAGGGAGAAAATATGAAAGCAATAATGATATTCTTTCTTATTTTATCCTGTACATTGGTTCATGCTTTGTTCTATGAAGAAGCTGGTGTTAGAAATGCAGCTATGGGTGAGGTTGGAATAGCCTCAACTAACGATGCATCTGCAGTTTTCTGGAATCCTGCACTTCTAACCAAACTTACAAGTTTCGAGATAAATTCAGATAATAGAAAGTACTTCTGGGATTTGGCAAATGATGATTTATTCTACAACTTTGCAGCTCTTTCTTTCCCACTTGGAAATATTGGAACCTTCGCCTTCTCTGGAAGTCAATTTGATGCAAATATGTTCCAAGAACGAAGAATTGGATTGCATTACGGTTATTCGCTCTTTGAAAACAGGTTAGCTCTCGGAGCAAGCGTTCACTATTTCAGCGTTGGTTACGGGCATAACGAATATACAGTTAATGACCCATTCTTTGCTGATTACGGCTATTCTACCTCTGCTTTTGATGTTGATGTGGGAATTACTTACCAGTTAAATAGAAAGATCCGTTTAGGGTTGGTTTCTAAAAACTTGTTGGAAGCTAATATCGCTTTAGATGATAATAATGATGAAACGCTTTCTAGGGATATCGGTTTTGGAATTGAATACATAATTAATGATAAACTGCTGGCAGCTGCTGATATAAAGCTTATAACAAATAATCCATTACAAAAAAATGAATTTGATTTTGCTACAGGCGTAGAGTATAACTTGAATAAGATCTTTGATATTCGGGGTGGAGTTTGTAAAGATAAAGTAACCAGCGGATTTGGAATCAATATACTTAAGAAAGAGTATGTGAGTAAATTTAGTGATCCGTTTTCTGCTACTGAATTTATTAACATAAAATCTTTCCAGATCGAATTTAATTACTCCTTCCAATATCCATTCTCTGGCATTGAAACACAATATGGGGATCACTATTTTGGGTTGGAAGTAAAATTTAGCAATTCAACTGATGATGTGAAAAAATTCAGTGATTTTGTACCTCCCAAAACTGCCTATGTTACAAAAGTTCAAGCAGATAGCTTATCAAATTTAGATGTTCAAGTAGATACACTAGAGTATAAGCCAAGAGTTTTAATTGATACTGTTTATGTGGAAACAGAAAAGATAATTCAAGATACAATACTAATATTTACAGGAGTGCCAGACAGCACCTACATACAAAAAGTTCAAGAATTGAATTTACTTCAGGTTAAATATGCTCATGCAAAAAATAATAACAGAGCACAACTTCATCTTCTATCATCACTTGAACTATTCTATAAGGGACTTTATGATGATGCAATTAAGGAGTGTGAAAGTGCTATTAGGATTGCACCAGATATTACGCTGTCTTATATAAGATTAGGCTCGATATATCTAAAAATGAATGATATTGATAAAGCAAGGTTCTATTGGCGAAAAGCTAAAAAAAT
>CAXCCM010000008.1:0-23301 GCA_963981005.1 uncultured bacterium
TCGGGTACTAAATCAAATACCGAAATTTCAAACCCATTTGCTACAGAAGCAACAGCTCCAGCGTTTATTGTGCCATAATTAGCCACATCATCAACGATAATAATATTATTGTCTGTAGAACTTAAAGTTACTATTACATCTTCAGCATTAACAGTACCAATATTCTCTACATCTATCGTAAGAGAAACTATCTCTCCAAAATCAATAAGTCCGTTACCATTACCAAGTGTATCATCAATAGTAACATCATCAAAAACCACATAAGGACCTGTTGGAGGAATTACAGGGACTTCAACTGCATAACGGAAATAATTTTGTTTTGTCACAGTAACAAGTATTACATCTCCGGGTGTCTGAGGATCAATGCTAATCGAAACAGGAGCTCCCGTTCCAACACCAATTCCAATTATTTCATTATCTAAAGTAAGAGCAATAAAAGATTCATCATCAGCTAACACTGTAAAGGAATCTAATCCACCTAATAGTACAGGATCGTGTAAAACTGTGAGGTCTTGTGGAACTTCTGAATAAACAGTGGTGAAAGCATCACCAAAATGATGAAAGAGGTTATAGGTAACTTCTTTGTTATTTGTGTTATAAGGCCAGCTAGATTGCTGCAGAAAATATTTTCCAGCAGCCATTCCAAAAGCAGGTAGTACATCACGAGAATCTGGAGTTGTTCCATAATCCGGCATGAATTCTGGCCAGAGATTATCGTATAAACCCCAGACAAAAGTATCGTTCACAAACGAGTAAGAAACTTCTGAGGCGATCGTTAGTCCAAGTGCACCGGAATTTTCACCATTATATGTATATCTGTGAAATTTCTCTGAGAAGCATTCTCCTGCCATATTATATTTACCAGTAAGGCAGTTTATGGAAAGTACAAATACCAGATCAGTATTCATAAGTCCGTCTATGTTAGTAGAACTGTAAGAAGGTTCTCCCCAACCTTGTTCATAACCATGATCGCGATGTTGTAACATGAAAGCACCACTATTTATTGCATTATTAACCATTGTAGCATTTCCACCGGTCCATCCACCCAAAGCTGAAGGTGAACCTGGTATGTAGCCAAAGCCATTGGGGCCAAAGTAATTCAAAACGGTTGCTGTGTTTGTTGCGGTTGACCAGGGATCTACACTAGGATTTCCACCATAAACAGCATTTACCCTTACTGGTGTTTTCCCCTGTTCATTTGTCCAAAATCCTCCTACGGTTTCAGAACAAATTTGAAACCAGCGCTCTGTTTGCCAACCCAAAGCCGTGATAGGATTAGCATAAAAATCAGGATTTGTAGGTGGATTTCGTTCATAGTTCAAAAATTTTGTGATCATAGTTTGTAGATGAGTTTCGTTCTGAGCTGTCATTCTGGCAAAGACTATATCCGGCATACTGTTACCATTAACATCGGCATAGATATTATCTGATGCACAATAAGCATCCCAGATTGGTGCAACAACTGTGCTGCCCGTAGTACCGTAATCTCCAAGAATTAGGACTGCTGCTGGAGCTGGATCCCAACCTGTGTTTGGATCCATAATTCCATTAATAAAAGTTTCTATAGCAGTTGGTGTATTACCTCCTACTTCTGTTGTTGTCATTACAACTGTAGAAATTCCCTGTTGTTGGCGAAAAACCTTAATAGAGTCAGCCCAAGTAAGAAAAGTTGGATCGTCAGGACAAATGATGAGATACTCATAACCGTTGCGAGTATTCTCTCGTTGTGAATAATCTATTATTGGAAGAAATTCATGATTCAGAATTGCATCTTTTAGAATTGGATCCCACCAACGGCTCCTTAAGCTTTCTACACCTATCTGTCCGTTTCCACCATTAAAATTAACTTCTACTTGTATATCGCGATAAACTAATAATTCTTTAGTTACAGGGTTGTATTGGAAAGGAGTAATTCCAACCATCACAACATCTACTCCACGAATCTGAGTTGGTTTGGAAAGTTGCACAAATTCTTTAGGATAAAAGTCATCAGTTGAATAAACAGCATCATTCCTATTATATTCTAAAGGACCATCTTCATTATCCCAGGGAATTCTGGGAGCTGAAGACATATCAATATTTTGATATGATTCAACTCTATATTTCAATATTTGCAATTCAGCTGAGGAACCTTGTGGAATCGCAACGTAGCGTCCATTACCGGGAAGATTTGGCATCCCTTCATCATTAGGAAGGAAATTACCCGGTAAAGAAACAGTTTGTTGCAATTTTCCATTAATGGTTTCTTCTCCAATAAAAAGCTGCTTGATAGAATAGTTCAACTGAACTCCAATATCACTCTGCTGTTCAAGTACAAATCCTTGTTCATTCCATGAATCATTGAATTCAATTACTCTCGCGTTTTCAGCAAAAAGTAAAAAACTTGTAAAAACAAAAAGTAAAACTAACACCTTTTTCATAATATGTCCTCCAATATTTTTATTAATCTAACAAATTTTACATGCAATATTTATTCCTGAAATTAATTTGTAAGGCATTTATTTTATTATAATTATGACATTGTACCGTAACGTTGCACGTTGTGTCTATCATCGATGTACAACATCGATATACGTTACTTCAACAACAACATTTTTCTGCTTATCTCAAAATCTCCAGATTTCAATTTATAGAAATAGATTCCACTGGCAACTGGATTATTATTTTGATCAGTTCCATTCCAAGTTACTTGCTGATTCGATGATCTTCCGACTCCGCCTAGAATAATATCAAATGTTTTAATTTTCTGTCCTTTCAAATTATAGATCATCAATTCTGTATCATCTGTGATCTCTGCGTTTAAATTGAAGGAAATCGTTGTTGATGGGTTAAATGGATTTGGGTAATTCTTTAATTCCAAATTCATAGTTTCTAATTCACAATCATCAATCCCAACTTCACCAATTTCATCCAATAATTGAGTCATAAACAACTCAGCACCACTATTGATTGTAAAATAAAGCGGAAACCCAAGTAGAACAAAATGACCATTTGGTTGTGATTTAAGTGCGCAGTTCTCACCAATATATTGGTTTCCGGCAATACCATCATATTGATATATTCCATTTGTAGATTCTGGAAAAATTCCAATGTAAGGAAGCATTCCGCTAAAAGCAACATGAACTTTATCTGGATCTACAACTAAATCTTCATATTCATCGGAAGTTGCACCTGTGAATTCCCAATCAAAAACCTGTTCAATACTACCGCAATCTAAGAAATCCGATCTGAATGAATCAGGAATCTCAAGTGCAGTTTTCCATCCAGAAATTATTAAGTTTCCACCACCTGCCAAATAGCAACCAAGCACATCAAGATTTTCATCGATACTATGGCTGATAATATCATCATCATGCAGAATTATTGTTGAGAAATTAACTATATATTCCAAATCTAATTCTCCCTCATCTGCATAATCATAAGTTGTAATATTGCAATTAATTATATCCTCATAAAAATCGTCTACTGATGCATCATCAGGATTCCCCTGCATGCCATTTCCATCATTTGTTTCATCAATTACCAAAATTCCCTGATCAAGCGGAAAATCCAGAGGTGTTGCTTCATAAGCTTCTGAGAAAGGAGTTTCGTAAAATTCATCTTTTATTGCCTTAAGTTTGTAGTAATATGTGGTTCCGTTTACTACATTATTATCTGTGTAGGAATTTCCTGTAATTATCTCGCTATTAATGATCAAGAAGGGATCTTCCACCGATTCTGCACGATACAAATTATACCCATCAATTCCAACCTCCGACCAGAATTCATTCCAATAAATTATTACACTTGCATCAGCAGAATAGGCATTATTTATCTCTGCCTGAATAAATGTAATTCCCGTTTGCAAAACCCAATTATTCGGATCACATTCCACATCATCATAAACAGGGATATCGGTTATAGAAATGGTTTGTAACGGAGTATTTGGTGTTCCCTGAACAAGCACAGAATCAACCTCTGTGCCCGAATAAATATGAAATGGAACATCTATATAAAATTCCGTATCGGTGTTAGAACTGGTTTGAACGTAAGTCATGATTCGCGGAATCGCCATATACGGATTAAAGAAATAAGTATATTGTATGGAAGGCAATCCCGGCTGATAGATCCATTGTAAAAAGAACTGGTCTAAATCCATCCCGCTCACACTTTCGCAAACGTCCTGAAAATCATCTGTGATCACATTCCCATTATGATATACTAAATAATATTCCTGCATTATTTGGAAGAAAACATCATCTCCGGTCTTTAAGCGTAACATATGCAGAACAGATGCTGGCTTCTCGTAAGTTGCAGGTGTAAAATAGGCATTTGGTGCTGGATCATAAACTGTTTGTGGAGAGCTTCCACCCCAACTAAGATAGTATTGCTGAATAGAGGTATAAACATAATCTACCATTGCTTCAAATCCCTGCCAAGCTTCCATATACAAAGCTTCTGAATAGGTTGCAAAACCTTCTGAAAGCCAGATGTCTTTCCAAGTTAAGCAGGTGAGGCAATCACCGTACCACTGATGAGAAAGTTCATGTGCTATTACCATTTCCCCACCATGATTACCATTTATGTTCTGACTTCCCAGTGTTGTCATTGTTTGGTGTTCCATAGCACTATAGGTTGCAAAATTGGTAACAGCATTCCCATATTTTTCAAATGGATAATCTCCAAAAAGACCTGTATAAACTTCCATCATAAAAGGTAAGTTGGAAAAGTCTTCAGTCGCATTTGGTACCACGCTTGGTGATACAAAATTCTGAATTGGAATTCCGCTATACGAATCATATAATTCCACATAATTTTGAGCAACTATCGAAACAAGATATGTTGCCATAGGATTTGAACCTTCCCAGTTGTGAGTCATTGTTCCATCATAATTGTCCATTATCGAAGTTCTTATTCCATTACAAGCCGCCATCCAATCATCACGAACCGTTATGTGCAGATCGGTGATCGCTTTATCCCAAGGATGATCGTAACAAGGCCACCAATAACGTGAAGCATTAGGATCTGAAATAGTAAAAACGTGACTGTTACTGAAATACATTCCCAAACCATTCCAAATTGGATTACCTGAATAGACAACTTCTGTTGTAAATTGCTCTCCCATATTTACGATTCCAAGCTGAATTGTTATAAGGCTACCATCATACGTATAATTTGCTGTGCTTCCATTTAATTGAACATCAATAACTGTCATTGCTTCAAGTTCATAAATGATCTCTGTAATTGTCTCTTCCGCTTCCACAACTGCAATTACTGCACCGGAAACAAAACTATTTGTTTCATCAATGTTCATTGTGATATCGTAACTTAAGACATCAAATCCATGAGCAGAATCTGCTCTCACTTCTTCATAAGGAGCTTCTACAACAGCTGCACTTAAGCGATCACATCTTGGACAGGCATATATAGAAACTATTAATAATAATAATATGAAAATAATTACAATTTTTTTCATTTATCCTCCGGAAACTATCTTTTGAGTTTAGTTTTTCTACATCCAAAATAACATGCAACTAATTTTTCTTAAATTAATATTTTTATTTGACAGAAAATTGGTTATCTTATCCTTAGCACTCAATAAGTGTGATTGCTAAAAAAATTAAAGAAAATAAATTAGGAGGCTATGAAGTTATGGCAAAACAAATGAAATTTAGTCACAGTTCTAGAACTGCTATGAAAAAAGGAGTTGATGAACTTGCTAACGCTGTGAAGGTAACATTAGGACCCAAAGGCAGAAATGTTGTATTAGATAAAAAGTTTGGATCACCACTCATCACTAAAGATGGTGTTACAGTTGCAAAAGAGATCGAATTAGAAGAACCTTTTGAAAATATGGGCGCACAACTTGTTAAAGAAGTTGCAGAAAAAACTCATGATGTAGCTGGAGACGGAACAACAACAGCCACAATTCTTACACAAGCAATTATTGAAGAAGGCCTCAAACATGTAACTGCTGGCGTAAATCCGATGTACTTAAAAAGAGGAATTGAAAAAGCGTCAAGAGTAGTAACTGAAAGAATTAAAGAACTCAGTAAGAACATCGATAATAATGAAGAAGTTGCTCAAATTGCTTCTATCTCTGCGAATAATGATTATGAAATCGGCGGACTAATCGCAGAAGCAATGAAAGCTGTTGGGGAAGAAGGCATAATTAATGTTGAAGAAGCAAAATCTATCGAAACATCGTTAGATAAAGTTGAAGGTATGCAATTTGACAGAGGTTATCTTTCACCATACTTTGTAACAAATGCCGATAAAATGATCACAGAATTTGATGATCCCTACATTCTTCTTTTCGATAAAAAAGTAAGTGTAATGAAAGACCTGCTTCCGATACTGCAAGAAGTTGCACAAACCGGAAAACCTTTCTTTATTGTTGCAGAAGACATCGAAGGTGAAGCGTTGGCTACATTAGTTGTTAACAAGCTTCGCGGTACATTGAATGTTGCTGCTGTTAAAGCACCAGGTTTTGGTGACAGACGTAAAGCAATGATGGAGGATATTGCTATTCTTACAGGTGGAACTGTAATCTCCGAAGAGATGGGAAGAAAATTAGAATCAACTACTTTAGCAGATCTTGGAACAGCAAAAAGAGTTATCATCGATAAAGAAAATACAATCATCCGAGAAGGTGCTGGGAACAGCGCGGATCTTGATGCTAGAGTTAAGCAGATCAAAGTTCACATAGAAGAAACAACATCAGATTATGATAAGGAAAAACTTCAAGAAAGACTCGCCAAGCTCTCAAGTGGTGTTGCAGTTCTAAAAATTGGTGCAGCAACAGAAACAGAAATGAAAGAGAAGAAAGCCAGAGTTGATGACGCACTTCACGCAACACGTGCAGCAGTTGCAGAAGGTATAGTTGCAGGTGGCGGAACTACTCTGATCTATGCGGCAAGAGCAATTGATGGGATGAAGCATGAAACACATGAAGAGAAAGTTGGAGCTGAGATTCTTAAAAGTGCGCTTACAAAACCAGCTTATCATATCGCTTCAAATGCTGGTGAAGAAGGAGCTATCATCGTTGAAAAGATCAAGAATTCAGATGATGTTCATTTTGGATTCAACGCAGCTATTGCTAAATTTGAAGATCTTTTTAATAATGGTATTATCGATCCTGCAAAAGTTGTTAGAAGCGCTGTGCAAAACGCTACAAGTATTGCCGGACTCTTCCTTACAACAGAATGTGTAATTACAGATATCAAAGAAGATGAACCTGCAATGCCTCCTATGCCTGGTGGTGGAATGGGCGGAATGCCTGGTATGATGTAAAAACGAACAAGAATATAAAATAGCAAAAGGGGAGAATCATCTCCCCTTTTTTGTATTTAAAAATGGCTTAAAAACTACTCAAAAAAGGCTTGACACTAGAATCCTTCGTTTTTTTTATACTTTGCGTTGCCGAAGTGGTGAAATTGGTATACGCAGTGGATTCAAAATCCTCCGAGCAATAGCTCGTGCCGGTTCGATTCCGGCCTTCGGCACCATATTTTTTTTGGAGGTTCTTTTATATAGATGAAGTCGCATCTTCTGTTTTAATTTTTACCTAAATAATATACTGGAGGAATCAATGAAAAGTAAAGTAATCATCCTAGCAATTATTTCAATAATGCTATTACCTATCGCAGTTAATGCGGTTTCTGAAGCAGCTGTAATATTTTTACTAATAGAACCAAGTGCACGAACAGGTGCTATGGGCCAAGCATATGTAGCTCAAACTGATGATGCATTTGCAGGATACTGGAACACAGGAGCAATGGCATTCAATAGAAAAAAACAATTCGGAAGCATGTTCTCGAATTGGTTTGGTGCAATATTTAGCGATATGTACTATTTCCACCTTACCGGAAACACCTATATCGAAGATTTAGGAAATGTTGGATTAAATGCTACTTATATGACTTATGGTAAACAAGATCAAACAGATCCTGAAAGTGGAGAGGTACTTAGCACTTTTGAAAGTTATGACCTTTCTATAGCTGCTACATACGGTTACCAAGTAAGCCAGCGAACAGGTGTTGGGCTTGCATTTAAATTCATCTTAAGTGACCTTGCGCCACCACTAGACAATAATCAAACAGAAAGTGGAATTAAGGGTCTTGGCATGAGTTATGCTTTTGATCTTGGTTTAAAGCACAAAGGTGTAGATTTTGGTCAGATCCTCGTTTCTCCTTACAACGGTGCGTTAAGCCTTTACAACGGGATAGCCTCTTTAGGTGGATTCAGAAAAGCTGAATTATCTAGTTACAGCATTTTAGTAGATAAACTTGATTTTGGTCTTAACTTCCAAAATATCGGACCCAACATTACCTACATTAACGAATCTCAATCTGATCCACTTCCTATGAATTTCCGTATGGGATTTTCTTATAGAGTATTGGAAGCAAAATATAACAAATTCAGCATAAATGCCGATCTTAACAAAATGTTGGCTAATAGAGATCCTTTATACCAAAGAATCTTTACAGCATGGACAGATGATTTTAATGATGAAGATTTTGATAGTATCACAGACTTCAACAACTCAATCGAGATAAAAGAAATAATTTGGGGTGCAGGTGCAGAGTACACCTACCTCAATCTTCTTTCACTAAGATCTGGTTATTTACTAGATAGAGCCGGAGACATTAAGGGATTCTCTTTTGGAGCAGGATTCCACTATACATTTAGCAAAACATATCTAGTTAATATCGATTATGCCTTCCAGCCTGGTGGGGAACTTCAAGATTATAATCAGACACTTTCACTAAAACTAGAATTCTAATCCTTTATTTAGAAGTATGAAGAAGATATTACTATCTGCATTGATAGTTCTGGTATTAAGTATACCGGAACTATCTTATGCAAATAAATTCATAATCCGCAAGGATATATCACCAACAGCTAAAGAGCTAAAAGTTCATCCTGTACAAACATCTTTATCAAAACCACGAGAGCTCGATAATATTAATAACCGTAATTTCAACAAGTTACTAGTGCTATTAATAGACTTTCAAGCAGACACTCTTTCTACAACAACAGGTAATGGGAAGTTCCTGCAGGATGCTACAGGATATACATTCCCAATTGGCAGACCCCCACATGATCAAACTTATTTTGCATTGCAATTGGAAGCATTGAAATACTATTTCAAAGCTGTAAGTTTAGGGGATTATCAAGCCGAAGTAGATATTTTTCCTCAAGCTGTAGCAGGAGAAGATTTTACAGGTTACACACTTCCACATAAAATGTCTTATTACAATCCAATTGGAGCTAGTTCTGAATTACAAATTGAGCGATTTGAACAATACTTCTTAGATTGCTTCACTGAAGCAGATACTGATGAAGATATAGATTTTTCACAATACGAACATTTCATGTTTATTCATGCCGGATCTGATTGGCAGCATGATGTTCTTGGTAATTCATCTTCCGACCTACCTTCATTTTATATTGTCGTAGGAGATGGCAAAGAAGCAATTGTAGATGATGGTTCAGTAATAATAAATCATGCTTGTAATATTCCTGAGACGATAATACAGGATTCAGAAACTATAGAAACCGGTAGTGTCCCGGTGGTTACAAATTGGGGTGTAATCAACTCTGTAATGGTTCATGAATTTGGTCATTCCCTTGGGTTTGTAGATCTTTATAATACAATGAATAATACTCCTCAAGTTGGATATTACGATATTATGGATAGTGGTGGATCTACCGCCATTAATTTGGGTGTAGATGAAACTGGGAATGGACTAGCTGATATCTATTATGAAATTGAAGGAATTTTTCCTTCTCTGCCTGGTGCTTGGTCACGAATTATTGCTTTTGAAGATTCATATCGTGCACGTGGAATATTGAAAGATATTGAAGAATTTACTTTCGATAGTGACATAACTATTTTGCCTGCAGAGAAAATGTTTGATGCAGAAGCTATTACTGATAGTTCAGCTTACTTCATTAAGATCCAACTTACAGACACTGAGTATCTTCTTATAGAAAACAGGCAAGTAGATCCCGATGGAGATGGTGGAGCATACCCATGGACATCAGCAGATGACAGAGTGGTTCTCTATCCTACTTATCCTTATCCAAATCCAAGTTTCGAACCAACCTATGAGTACGATTATCTTCTTCCGGGTTGGATATCTGATAATTATAATAGTTATGGTGGTGGACTTCTCATCTGGCATATTGATGAAAAAATTCTTTATGAAAACAACAATTATGAAAATAATACAGTAAATATTCGTCATTCATCACGAGCTGTAAAAATTATTGAAGCTGATGGATTAGATGATATTGGAAACACAAGTTCAATGTTCTGGCGAGGTACATCTTTCGAGCCTTTCTATAAATATTACCCATCATTCGACGAAGAGGGATGGTTTACCGGTTGGGATGATGATTACATATTAAACAATAATGGTGAATTGGAATTTATAGGAACAATATTCAATGACCGTTTTAGCTCTTCAACTAAACCTGCACTTGTAACAAATGATGGAGACCCATTCCTATTTTCAATTTACGACATAAGCAGTTGTTCTATTGAATATGGAATGGAGAGAGTTATGTCATTCAAATTCGGTTCTGATCTTTTTGATTTCACACAGAAGATAGCAGTATATGATTCGATTAGAGCAATTGGTTTTGTTGGTAATTCAGATAATCTACCTACTTTTCCTGTAATAAATGAAGACGGAATAGATCTTGTTTCTTATGTTAATAATAGTTGGCAAGATACGCTTGATGTAAATATAAGTTATGATTCAACACCAACTCAACCTATAATACATTTTGATGAAAATGATGATGGAGAAGATGAATATTATATTGTTGATAACTCTGAACTCACAATATTCTCAACTTATTTTAATGAGGTCATAAACTACACTTCCCCAATTTCAGATGCTCCACTTTATATTCAAAATTGGCTTACGCCCGTTCTTGTTGTTCCAACAGAAGAATCACTTTTTATTGGAGAAAATGAATACGACTTTAAAAATGCAAAGTGTATTTTTAATGGTGAGATGCTAATTATTGCAAGTAACAATTCTCTAGCTTTTATGCCTGATCCTGAGTTAACCGGAGTACTAGGTTTTCAATTTGATATAGAGAATTATGACCAGAATTACGTTCCAATATGGTATGAAGATACAAATGCAAATTATAGCTCTTTATTTCTACAAAATGCTGTAGGAGATGTTTTTAGGATTAGAGGTAACGAAATTGAAGAGATCTTCAAATTGTCTCCTTACACATCACAAATTCCTTCTCAGCTAGCTATTGGGAACATACTGGATGACGGGCAAGTATATCTAACTTTTGGAGCTGGTGATAGAGTGTTTGCAATCACAACTGATGGAACTTTGGCGCAGGGTTTCCCTGCATATTTAGATGATAAAATCATCAAGCCAGCATCATTTCCTAGAATTATAACCTTTAATGATGAAAATATAATTCTGCTTGAAGAAAATGAAACTGGATTTATTGCAATTAATTGTGATGCTGAGGTTAGTATTCAACATTCTTTCTTCTGGGAAAGAGTGAATAATCTGGATCAATTTTATTGGGATGAAAATATTCAAAAATTACATTTCATCTATTCTGATGCCTCTTCCAATCTCTATTCTTCATATTTAGATAACATCGAGGAAGACCCAATAATTTGGAATGGATACAGAAACGATGGATACAATATATACTCAGGTTCAATACAGTATCAGACAAATCAAGATGATGTACTTAACGCATTCTGTTTCCCAAATCCTACAAGAACAGGCGAGATTAGGATTAAAGTAAATAATGCTAAAGCGGATATAGATATAAAAGTGTTTGATATCGCAGGTAATATTATTTGGAAAGAGATAATAGAGAAAGCTGCAAATAATTCTCAGGATATCAGGATAGATACTTCAAAGATCTCTTCAGGTGTCTATTTTGGTATTGTATCTTCAAAAAATGAAGTTAAGAAAGTCTCATTTGCAATAATTAATTAAGGAGTAAATAATGAAAAAGATTTTAATGATTACACTAGCATTAGTAATTTGTTCTGTTGCCTTTGCGCAAGAACTAGATAACGATATTATCCAAGTTAATTATGAGAAAAAATCGCTGGCTAAAGCAATGATGCTATCTTCACTCTTTCCTGGTGCGGGTCAATTCTATGCTAATAAAAGAAGCATTACAACTTATATTTTCCCACTTATCGAGATTGGTTTGATAGCCGGATATTTTATTAATTATAGTGATGGATTAGATGCAGAAGCCGATTATGAAGCTTATGCAGATGCACATTACAATAGAGATCATCAGCATTATGCAGAAGCTGACCTCATCAATGATCCAATGAATAACTCAAGTTTTTATGATGATCACTTCCGGTTGGATGATGAGGATACACAGCACTTTTATGAGGATATAGGTAAATATAATAAGTATGTGTTTGGTTGGAATGACTGGTTTGATATATATGCAACTAACACAGCTGGGAATACAGTTTCACCTGAATGGCTTTGGGAAGAGACAACAGAAGGAAAAAATTTATGGATCGGTAATGCTGTAACAAATTCCGAAAGTGAATATTACGATTCAAATTACAATGACCCATATACAATATACAGCGGTTTCCGATCAGAATATATTCAGATGCGGAAAGATACAGAAACAATATATGATAAAGCAGAACTTTATAGTTTTGGAATTGTAGCAAACCATATTCTTGCTGCAATCGATGCTGTACGTCTTACTCGCATCCACAATCGAGAATATCTCTCTAATACATCTAAAATTGAAATCAAATTTGCACCAATTTTTGTGAATAATAGTTTTTCTCCTGCCCTTATGATATCCAAAAGGTTCTAAGTATGAAAAAAACGTTATTCATCCTTATTATCATCTCGCTTTCACTAACTCTTATTGGTAAGGATGTCTCTGTAAAAAAAGCAATGTTCTACTCTGCTTTAGTTCCCGGACTTGGAGAGATGTATACTCAAAAATATAGCAAAGGTGCAATATTTCTGGCTGCAGAAACTGCAATCATATTCTCATACATTCGCATGCAATCTGAACTGGATTGGGCGACAAATTCCTACAAGCAATATGCTTTTTCAATGGTTGATGTTCCTACAAATATGGAAGATGAATATTATCAACTTATTCAAAATTATATGAGTAGTGAGGAATATAACGATAATATTATTCGTGATGCACGGAACTATTTTTTAATTTATAATACTGACCCTGAGGGTTATGAAGCCTATTTGGAAGCGAACTTAATTTCTGAGGAAGAATCTTGGCATTGGGATAATAATGATGAGTGGATAAGCTACCGAAGTTTGCGGTTAAAAAAACAGGATTATGAAATTTACACAAATTTTGCTTTTGCAGCAGCAATCCTAAATAGAATAATTAGTATAATCGATTCGGCAGTAGAAGCTAGAAAACTCAAGCGATCAGGGCAATACTTAGGCAAATTATCAGTGAACCCTGATTGGAACAAAAAAGGAATAAAAATTAAATATGAATATCGTTTCTAAACGTAAATCTATATTGATCCTACTGCTATTATTTATAACTATTTTATTATCAGCAGAAGATGTAAATATTAGAAAGAATATGTTTCGTTCTGTATTGGTACCGGGTTGGGGCGAATTGTCAGCAGGAAATAAAAGCGGATATATTTTTCTAGCATCAGAAATATTACTTCTATCTTCCCGTTTTTACTTTGTAGAAGAAGCTGATCTTAAGGCAAAAGCTTCTTATAATTTTGCAGTAAAATATGCCCACATAGATCCTGACCTCGATCTTGCAGATGAACAATATTATCATATGACCAGATACCTAAGTTCAGATTTTGAAACAGGTGGTTATAATGCTAATATCGTAGAAATTGCTAAAGCATTATACCCAGATGATCTGCAAGCTCAAACGCAATATATAGAAGAAAACGCATATTCAGATGACGAATATTGGGGATGGGATGATAAATTTAAACAGAAAGATTATTCCATCTTAAGAAAAAGAATAACACAATATGGAGATTATGTGAAAGCAATAACCGGTGCTGTTATCGCTAACCACATCTTTAGCGCTCTAAATGCGTTTAGAGCAAGCTCTCGTTTAAAAAATTTGAATGCACATGTATTGCTTGATAGTAATATGAATCCGGTTTTTACATTACAATATAAATTTTAAATAAATATCAGGAGGAGTAGAATGGTTGTTGTTGTTACAGGAAGTGATCTGAGAATTGAAGATGTTTATAATGTTGCACATGGGAAAGAGAAAGTAGAGTTGCATCCCGATGCATTGAAAAGAATTGTTACTTGTCGAACCTTTATCGAGCAAAAGATCGAAGAAGGTGAGATAATGTATGGTGTGAATACTGGTATTGGTGAATTTTCTGAAGTTGTTCTAACTGGAGAACAGATCAAAGAATTTCAAAAATATTTAATTTATAATCATTCAGCTGGAATTGGTGAACCTTGTCCTATCGAGCATGTTCGTGGAGCAATGCTGGGGCGTATCAATGTTCATGCAAATGGTCATTCTGGATGTCGCCCGATAATTACACAAACTCTTATAGAAATGCTTAACAAAGGTGTTACACCTGTAGTATGTGAAAAAGGAAGTGTTGGCGCTTGTGGAGATTTATCCCCAATGAGCCAGATAGCTCTTCTTCTTATGGGTGAAGGTGAAGCATTTTATGAAGGAACAAGATATTCCGGTAAAGAGGCTCTGAGCAAAGCAGGAATTGAAATTCCTGGATTACAGGCTAGAGATGGTCTTGCTACGATAAATGGAAGTAATCTTCTTACCGCGATGTCAGCTCTAATAATTTATGAAACAGAAAGATTTTTCAAGCAGGCAGAAATTGCTGCAGCAATGACTCTTGAAGCACTTATGGCAAACCTTAAACCTTATGATGAACGACTTCATAAACTTCGTGGATTCCAAGGAGCAGTAACTTCAGCTGGGAACATCAAAAAAATTATTGATGATTCTGATCTGCTTAAGGGTATGAAGGTACGTGTTCAAGATGCTTATAGCATGCGTTCAACTCCACAAGTTCTTGGTGCAGCCAGAGATCAACTTCGTTGGACTAAAAGCCAAGTTGAAATCGAACTGAATGGCGTTGGAGATAATCCGATTTTCTTACCGGAAGATGGAATAGTTCTTACTGGTGCAAATTTCCAAGGATCACCCGTAAGTGTTCCTGTAGATATGTTAGGAAGTGTAATCACTATGGTTTGTGTGATCTCCGAGCGAAGATTAAATCGTCTTTTGAATCCTGCTTTAAGTGTTGGATTACCAGCCTTCCTAACAAAAGGAGCCGGGATGTTCTCTGGTCATATGCTTAGCCAATATACAGCAGATATGATGATTGTTGAGAACAGAATACTGTCTACACCTGCCTCAATACAGTCTATCCCAGCTGCTGCTGATCAGGAAGATTTTGTAAGTATGGGCATGAATACTGCACTAAAAACAAGAAAAATATTAGAAAATGCTTACGGTATTTTAGGAATAGAATTCATAGCAGCTGCACAGGCTCTTGATTTTAGAGAATATACTCCTGGTAAAGGAACACGTGCAGCACATGAAGCTGTGAGAAAAGTTGTAGATCATTTGGATGTGGATAGACCACTTTTTAATGATCATAATAATATGATGAAAGCTGTAAAAAGTAGAGATATTCTCCATGCTGTTGAAGAAGCAATTGGAGAATTAAAAACTTACTAATTGGAGATAAATTAGTGTCTGTAATTCTTACTGGAAATGATCTCACGCTTAATGAGCTGAGTAATATAGTTTATGATAGAGAAAAGGTTGAACTACATCCTGATTATATAAAGAAGATCGTAAAATGCCGAGATTATGTAGATAAAATAATTGAGGAAGATCGTGTTGTTTACGGCTTAACAACCGGATTTGGTAAATTTGCCAATATTCGTATTTCTACTGAACACATAGAAGAATTACAGCGAAACCTAATATTAAGCCATGCAACTGGTGTTGGTGAAATTCTATCAATTGAAGAAACCAGAGTTGTTATGCTTCTTAGGATAAACGTACTTGTAAAGGGTCATTCAGGAATTAGATTAAGTACATTGCAAACACTAATTGAAATGTTAAATAAAGGTGTGCATCCATGCATTCCAGAAAAGGGTTCTGTTGGAGCCAGCGGAGATCTGGCTCCACTTTCTCATCTTGCTCTTGTGTTACTTGGAGAAGGAGAAGCAGAGTATAATGGAAATGTAGTATCTGGTAGCAAAGCACTTGAACTTGCTAAGATTAAACCTGTTGTTCTAAAAGCTAAAGAGGGTCTTGCCCTTAACAATGGAACCCAAGTTATGACAGGTGTTGGTGCGCTAAATCTGCTACGAGCCGAAAGATTATGCAAAGTTGCTGACGTTGTAGCAAGCATGAGCATTGATGCACTTATGGGGACAGGATCTGCATTTGATGCCCTTGTACACAATCTCCGTCCTCATGCTGGGCAAAAGGAATCTGCAAAGAATTTAAATTCTCTGCTTAAAGAAAGTGAATTGAATTGTTCTCACAAATATTGCAGCAATGTTCAAGATGCATACAGTCTGCGTTGCACTCCACAGGTAAATGGTGCAGTTCGTGATGCTTTAAAATATATTAGGAACACCATCGAGATCGAGATGAATTCTGCGACAGATAATCCGCTTATATTCCCAGATGAAGATAAAGTAATTTCGGGTGGAAACTTTCATGGAGAGCCTGTTGCATTTGCAATGGATACAATGGCTTTCACTGTTTGTGAATTGGCAAATATTTCTGACCGACGAACAGAGCAGCTGCTAAATCCGGCTTTGAATAACGATCTTAACCCATTCTTAGCACCGCGACCAGGATTAGATTCTGGATTTATGATGACACAAGTTACATCAGCAGCACTTGTTTCCGAAAACAAAGTTCTATCACATCCAGCATCAGTTGATTCCATACCTACATCTGCAAACCAGGAAGACCATGTAAGCATGGGAACCATTGGAGCATTTAAAGCCAGAACCATTTTAGATAATGCAAGTGTTGTTCTTGCTATCGAGCTGATGAACGCTTCACAAGCTCTTTACTATAGAAAGATCCAATCATCTCCAGCTCTCGAAGCTGTGAAAAAAGAAGTTCGTAAAATTGTAGCACATTTAGATCGTGACCGCATAATGACAGATGATATAAATAATTTAACTCAGATTATCGATTCTGATATAATTCCAAATATTGTTGATAAATTTATTGAATTACAATAGGTTATATATGAAATTTAAATTATTGCTTCTATTAGCTTTGTTATTCATTATTTCCGGATGTGTTTATTATAACACTTTTTTCAATGCAGAAAAATATTTTGCTGATGCTCAGGAAATGGAACTAGATGATGATGGTAGACCAAAATCTAATGCTATACAAAAATATAATAAAGTTATTAAGAAATGCGGTATAGTCCTAGAATATTATGAAGGAAGCAAATACACTGATGATGCACTTTTATTAATGGCAAGATCATTTTTTTATATTGGAAGAAACTACACTCAGACCATTTCAACATTAGAAGATATGATCAAGTTCTATCCTGAAAGTGAATTAGTACCCGATGCAAAACTTTATATAGCCCGAGCAAAATATGAATTCCGGAGAGAAGAAGAAGCATATGATTTGCTTCATAATTTTTTATTAGATGTAGATCTTAAGGAGCATCATCCAAAAGCACTGCAAATATTAGCCGATTATAAATTGCGAGAAAATGATAACGTTCAAACCGATTATTACCTAAATAGGATCATTGAAGAATATCCTGATTCAGATGAGTATGAAGATGCTTTTTTCTTACAGGGTAAATCCCAAAATGAAGCTAGTAATTATGAGAAATCTAATGAGATCTTCTTCAAGCTTTTAAAATCTAAAGTAACCAGGAAAACCAAATTTGATGCAAAATATTATATTGCACTTAATTATCTATTATTAGAAGAATATCAACAGGCTGCTGATTATGCAACAAAACTTTTAAAAGATGAATATCGCGATAATAGGATTTCTAGAATTCGCTTAATTCAAGCCAGAAGTTATGCTGAATTAGATAAAATAAACGATGCTTTAGCAATACTTGAGGCAATAACAGAAGATAACAAAAGATCAAGTTTATCTGCTTCTGCTTTTTACTTCCTTGGTGAAATATATTTTGATAAATTAAAAGAATATAGTACAGCAATAGAGAATTATGAAAAAGTTAGAACAGAAGAAAGAGATTCAGAATATGTTGAAGATGCTATCTCACAAAGTGTAATTGCCAGCCAGATCATTCAATATTATAATCCAACATCTAAAATTTCGGCAGAAGAACTCATAAATCAACAATTTAAACTAGCTGAGTTTTATATTGAATATTTAGAAATGCCCGATTCTGCCTTAATAGTTTATAATGATATTATTCATCAGGAAGACAAGTTTAGGATCGCACTTGATACTTTACAGATTCAGCTTGATTCCATTTTAATTGTTATTGATTCTTTAGAAATAGCTGATTCATTGCATCAAACAACTATGAATGATTCCACTAAACTTGATGAAAAAGAAGAGATGGAAACTTACAAAATAAACCTGCAAGCAGAATATGATTCAATAAATTTATTATTTGAAAACGCAAAAGAAAATATTTTACTTTATCAAAAGGAGTTTGTTCCTTTTGCAAAATTCACAAAATTATGGTTATATAAAAAAGTATTGTTTGATTCGGTTGAGGTTGATTCAATTTATAATGAATTGTTAACAGTCTATCCTGACAATAAATATACTTATGCAGCGGAACAGTTTCTAGCTGGCAAAGATTCCATAGTTATTACCACGAAACAGTATATAAATGAAACTGCGGAGTATAGTAATGCCATTGATAAATTAGAAACACATCCCGAACAAACTATCGAATCGCTAAAACCAATTGCCAATAACACTAACCATGAATACCGATATAAAGCACTTTATGGTTTGGGTTACATCAATTATTTTTTGTTAGCTGATAGTTTATCAGCAAAACCATACTTCGATTCTGTTCTTGCATATCCAGAAAACTCTGAATTCATAACTGAAGTTTCAAAATTTTATAATGGTGAAAATTTTATTAGGATCTCACGTCTTCCTTTCATAGAACAGATGATCCAGGATAAATTAGAAAAAGAGAACTCGGAGCAAGAACAGGAAAACGCAAAGAAAGAGAAAGAAGAAGAACTTAAAAAACCAGAGAAATCACCCGAAAAGAAGGAAGAACCTGAAAACATATCACCGGTTAAAGGTAAGGAATAATGACACGAAAGGATAACATCCTTTCTCAGCAAAATCCAATTCTGAAAGTTTTCATCAGCATAATGTTAGTAATAATTTCATCTATCTCTAATTTCAATAATTTTTTGATGATCTTTGGTTTTACTTTCTTATACTTTCTTGCATTTCCCAAAATTTATTTATTTTGGTTTAAGACACTATTAAAAATAATTCCTTTTTTTATTTCACTATTTATTTTTGGAATTATTTTTCAAACTCCTTTCCTTAATCAATGCGTTCTATCCGCACGTATAATCTATCTTCTCCTCATTTCTGTATACCTCACACAAACAACTACTATTGATTCAATTATCTCGGTGAAAGAAGATCAAAATTCAAATTTCATATTAAAATTTAAGTTTTTTATAGCTGCCACCGTACATTTTATTCCAATTCTTATTACTAAATTTAAATATAATATTAAAACAAGTAGGAACTTAATTAATGCAGTTGTTGCCTCAATGGAAGATTGTTTGAAAGATATTCATGAAGTAGAATTGACCGTAACCGAAAAAATACGAGTTAATTTCAAGAGCAAAAAAAGATCATTTTGGGCTGATGCATATCTGTTAATACTGGTTGTATTCCCAATTTTAATTGTTCTTATAAATAGTAAATAGGTTTAATAATATGAAGAATTTTTTAGCAAAAATAAGTTATGATGGTACAGATTTCTGTGGATGGCAAATCCAAAAGGAAGGGAGAACTGTTCAACAGGCTTTGGAAATTGCACTTACTAAAATTGCAAAAGTTGATATTAAAACAATTTCTGCAGGACGTACAGATGCTGGCGTTCATGCAAGTGGACAATATGCAAACTTTCAATTCCCAATACAAATGACGGCAAAGCAAATACTACTCGCTTCACGGAGACATCTCCCTTATGATGTACAGGTTACAAAAATTATTGAAGTCACACGGGAATTTAATGCAAGATACGATGCAGCAAGTAGAAGCTACAGATATATACTTTCTAAATTTCGAACACCTTTTAACAGGAATTATAAAAGTTTTATTCCAAAAACAGATGTTAAAAGGGAAATTGTAGAAGAATGTTTGAAATATTTTATTGGTAAACATGATTTCACATCTTTTGCAAAACTGAATCCAGATTTGAAAAACTATTACTGTAATATTTTAGAATTTGAATTTATTGAAACTGATGAAGATTATATATTTGAGATAAAATCTAACAGGTTTTTACATAATATGGTTAGACGAATTGTTGGAACAATTATTAATATTTCCAGTACCAATTCTAACCCAAATATCATCACAGAATTATTGGAAGCTAAAACAACCAAAAACAGTCTTATCGCTACGGCTCCACCTAATGGCTTATATCTAATTGATGTAGAATATCCTGCAATTAAGCTACAATTACAAATTTAATATTTTCTTATTATTATGTATTATTACTATTATTAATTTACATAATTTATAAATATGATTGAAAATAATTATTTTATTGACTAAATAAAGTATCGTCGTAAAAAGTTACAAATATAGAGGAGGGTGAAATGTTTAAAAAGAAAGGTACAATATATCTAATAATTGTAGCTCTAGTAGTGCTTTTGGTGTTAACTTCTTGTGATCCAAGAGAAGGCGCTTTGAATGCAAATTTGCAACCTTATATTTCAATTACAAATTATTTTGGTGTTGATAGCGATACACTAATAACTCAATCTTACTTGTTCCAGCAAACTGTTCAATGGAGCGGTTCTGACGATGATGGTAATGTAGAAGGATATGCGTTTAGGGTACTGAATGAAGATGGTGAGCCTATTGAAACTCCGGGGTATGATGTGTTAGACGAGAATGGCTGGGTTAAATTCTATACGCCTAGTGCGAATCAAGATATCCCACTAGATGAATCTGCAGAAACTACAATATGGATAGATCAAAGTTATGCTACCATAAACTTTCCTGCAGCAGATGCTAATGGAGATAGCACAAATGTAATTAGTCTCTTTGAAGTAAAGTGTAAAGATAATAGAGAAGATGAAAGCGAAGTAGCCAGAAAATACTTCCAGGCTCATTCTAATACTCCAAGAGCTTTAATAGACATGAACATTCCTGGTGAAACAATTAGTACAGCAATTATTTTCAAATTTATGATGCAAGATGACGATCCTTTTGTTGGTGAAGCACCTTATTATTTTGATTATAAATTAGAAAGAAGAGACCTGAATGGTACTCTAATTACTGAAAGCGAAGGTGGATATGCCGATGAGTGGTTATCTACATTGGACTTACCTGAAGTTACATTAGCTCTTCATAGTGCTCTAAACGGCAATGCACTTATTCCTAACACTTTAGCAGGTGATGTTCCTCAAGATTCAACATTTCTTCGTGTGAAGGCATATGATAATGCACTTATCGTATCAGATGAACTAGAGATATCGTTTGTTGTAAAAGAGGGATTTTATCCAGGCACATTAATTTATTATGGTGATGGCAATCCAAATGCAAACGGAATCTATGCACTTGGAACAAACCATTTTGCAACTTACCTAGATGATGGACTCTCAGATATTTTACCATCTGTTCAAACTTCAGATGGAGCTCATCACGCTACATCTTTCTGGTACAATAGTGAAGAAAAATATACTGCAATCGGAAGTAATGACTTTAAAACCTATATGAGATGGGGATACAGTGGAGAATTTGAGGATAATAATCCTCAAAAACCAGCAGATGGGATAACTCTCGATGAGGTAACCGGGCAACCATATTTTTGTGAAATTGTTGGTTATGATCTTAGACTTGATGGAGAACCATACTACTATCCTCCAATACCAGCAGTTGGTGTTCATCTTCAAGTAGATGATGATGGGAAAGAGTGGCTTCGTGTAGGTGCTAACTATTTTATAGGTCAATCAACTACTATAACATTAACAAGTTATAGCGGATCTCTTGACAATATGTATGGTGAACATACTTTCGAAGTTCGAGCTATCGATCTTCAAGGTGCAGTTGATGAAACCCCTCATGAATTCACATATACAGTTGTAGCTCCAATTCCTAAAGAAGAGAAATCTGGTGTCTTAATCATAGATGATGATGGTGATACACCAAATTCTCCAAGTTTATTAATTAATGAGTTTTATGAATATATTGTTTCAGACTATGATATAGAGCCTGGATATATAAATAGAGAAGATATGAATGCATTAGGAATGGACGGACTTCATCATGGTAAATCTGTTATTGCGACATCTGATATACAACAGTATAAAGCGATAATTTATCATGCTGATAATCCAACTGCAGAATTCAGTTTTTGGAAAGAATTTGAAGCATTAAAGATATACCTGTTACAGGGTGGTAACATAATATTAAGTGGTGGAAGTAATCTTAAAATAATGAATCAAAAGTGTACTGATAACGCCTTTAGTATTTTAGATCAGTATTTTGGTATTCCAATGGATAATGAAGATGCGATTGGAATTGTACCATCATCAGTACCATTTCTTTTTAATCAATTCTTTATAGATGCTATAGGTCAAGGAAGTTTTACCAATATTGACCTGCTTTTACCAAGTTTTAACAATGCAGTGAATCTTGGAAATGGCCTCCAGCCTGTAGCCTATTTTAATGATTATCAGCCAGAAGCAGAAGTTATTTTCACCTATGGCTGTAGAGTTGTTGATGCGAATGATCCTTATGCTCCATCACAAGAGCAGTACAACCAATATTCTGACGACTTACCAGTAGGACTTAGAAAGGTAACCGAAGATAATTCATGTTACATATTTGGTTTCCCTCTCGCATATATGGAATCAGATCAAGTTAAAAGTGCGATGACACAAATTCTTAATGAACTTCCATAGATGAAATATAGATTCACAAAAGTGATGCTGATTGCTCAGCATCACTTTTTTTTTGCATTTCACTTTTTAAATTGTAAAACAAATCTAATTCATATTTTACAGTAAGTTAGTTAGATCATATCACATAATTATTAATAAACCT